>NZ_JAVRHP010000080.1:0-14850 GCF_031846505.1 Autumnicola edwardsiae | reverse complement strand
ATAATTATCGGGAAAATTAGCCCTATGGTTTCTACCATTTTGGGCTCATTTTGTTGTGTTTAATTTTCTGATACGATCAGGATTTTATTCAATGTATAACTGTTTAATTATCAATACCTATGTTAAATAAGGGTATAAAATTCCTCATAGAAAATAAACTTATCGCTGTACTTATGCTCACGATTTTTGTGGGCTGGGGCATCGTTAATGCCCCATTTAATTGGGACACCGGTTTTCTTCCCACAGATCCAGTTGCGGTAGATGCAATCCCCGATATTGGGGAAAACCAGCAAATCGTATTCACTAAATGGGAAGGCCGTTCCCCACAGGATATTGAAGATCAGATAAGTTATCCGCTTACCACCGCGTTATTGGGTATTCCGGGGGTAAAGACCATCCGTAGTTCTTCAATGTTCGGATTTTCAAGCATCTATATTATTTTTGATGAAGATGTTGAATTTTATTGGAGCCGAAGCCGCATTCTTGAAAAATTGAATTCCCTGCCCAATGGTCTTTTGCCTGATGGCGTAAACCCAAGTTTGGGTCCAGATGCGACCGGATTGGGTCAGATTTACTGGTACACTTTGGAAGGCCGTGATAAAGACGGAAATGTAACCGGGGGATGGGATTTACAGGAACTGCGCAGTATTCAGGATTATTACGTGAAATACGCCCTTTCTTCCGCAAGCGGGGTCTCCGAAGTGGCTTCCATTGGCGGTTTTCAAAAGGAATATCAAATAGATGTAGACCCCGAAAAAATGCGGCAGTACAACATCGGTCTAGGAGATGTTGTAACCGCAATAAAAGAGAGCAACAAGGATATTGGTGCACAAACCCTTGAAATAAACCAAGCTGAATATCTGGTGCGCGGTTTGGGCTATGTGAAATCGGTAGGGGATATTGAAAATGCAGTTGTTACTTCCGAAGATTATACTTCAATACGCGTCAAAGATATTGCTCACGTGCATTTAGGGCCTGCCCCACGTCGTGGGATTTTGGACAAGGAAGGCGCCGAAGTGGTAGGTGGTGTTGTAGTGGCCCGAAACGGGGCAAACCCGATGGAGGTCATTAACAACGTAAAGGGCAAAATAAAAGAACTGAGTTCAGGATTGCCTACCAAGAAATTGAAAGATGGCCGGACTTCCCAATTGACCATCGTTCCCTTTTACGATAGAACAGAGCTTATTAACGAAACATTGGGTACGCTCGATGAAGCCCTGACACTTGAAATATTAATAACGATTCTTGTAATCATTGTGATGGTCTTCAATTTAAGGGCATCGTTACTTATTTCAGGTTTACTTCCAGTCGCGGTGTTGATGGTGTTCATTGCGATGAAATTTTTTAATGTGGATGCCAATATCGTGGCCCTATCGGGAATTGCCATTGCCATTGGGACAATGGTGGATGTCGGGGTAATCCTCTGTGAAAATATTATCAGGTATTTAGACGAAGAAGATAAACGGGTTCAACAAGGGGAAATCAGACAGCCCATCAACACGCTCGTCTATAATGCTACTGCTGAAGTTTCAGGGGCAATTATCACTGCGGTACTGACCACAATCATCAGTTTTATTCCCGTATTTACGATGATAGGTGCGGAAGGAAAGTTGTTCCGCCCATTGGCTTTTACCAAAACAATGGCATTAACAGCATCTCTTATTGTTGCTTTATTCCTTATTCCGCCATTTGCCGCATTCCTGTTCCGAAGAAAAAGCATCCGAAAAACGACCGCGCATATCATCAACGTAGTATTGATTTTTTTGGGGATCACCGTGATAGTTTTTGGATATTGGTTGGGCCTTATTTTGATTGCCTTCGGAATTGTGGGTCTTTTAAAAGATGAAAAAATTGCATCAAGGGTTTCGGACAGACTGTGGCTTCCTGAAAAGCGTGCGAACATCGTCAATATGATTATTTCCGCAATCGCCATCATATTTCTTTTGGCAGAATACTGGCGACCCTTGGGCTTTGACCGAAGCATTATGATCAACCTTCTTTTTGTGGGGATTATCTGTTTTGGTCTTTTGGGTGCATTCTGGGTACTTAAACATTATTATTCCAGCATTTTGAAATGGGCTTTGCGCAATAAAGTGTTATTTCTTTGCATCCCTACCACCGTTTTCGTCTTGGGCGTTTTAATAATGACAAATATTGGTAAGGAATTTATGCCCTCGCTCAACGAAGGTTCATTCTTGCTAATGCCCACATCGCTGCCACACGCCGGTGTAGCGGAAAACAAGCGGGTATTACAGCAACTGGATATGGCCGTGGCGGGAATTCCCGAAATAAAGACCGTAGTTGGAAAATCGGGCCGTACGGAATCGGCATTGGATCCCGCTCCCCTGTCGATGTATGAAAATATTATACAGTATAAATCGGAATATATGGAGGATTCCGATGGAAAACCCCAGCGTTACAAAGTGAACGAAGATGGGTTTTTTATACTGAAAGATGGCGGTTTGGTGACCAATCCCAACAATGAGGTTACCAATTCGGAAAACTACAAAAACGCTAAAATTGAAGATCCGTTCCTTATTAACACAGGAAACCTTATACCGGATGAAGACGGGGAATTCTACCGAAACTGGCGTCCAAAAATACAATCCCCCGATGACATCTGGAACGAGATCATAAAGGTCACCAAACTTCCCGGGGTCACTTCCGCTCCTAAATTGCAACCTATCGAAACCCGTCTGGTAATGTTACAGACTGGGATGAGGGCACCAATGGGTATAAAGGTCAAAGGTCAGGATCTGAAACAGATTGAAGCCTTCGGTTTAAAATTGGAAGATATTTTAAAACAGGCGAAAGGTGTAAAAAAGGAAGCTGTTTTTGCGGACCGTATCGTTGGTAAGCCCTATCTATTGATCGATATAAAAAGGGAACGGCTTGCCCGTTACGGCATTTCCATTGAAGATGTACAACAGGTTCTTCAAGTTGCCGTGGGTGGAATGCCTTTAACGCAAACCGTTGAAGGCCGTGAACGTTATGGCGTTCGCGTGCGATACCCAAGGGAACTTCGCGGAAACGCTAATGAAATAAAAGATATTTATGTACCCGTGGAAAATGGAAACCCGGTCCCCCTTGGGGAATTGGTGGACATCCGTTACGAAAAAGGGCCTCAGGTCATTAAAAGTGAAGATACATTCTTGGTTGGTTATGTCCTCTTTGATAAACTCGATGGCTTTGCAGAAACCAATGTAGTGGAAAATGCCCAGGCACTTATCCAACAGAAAATCGATACCGGTGAACTTACCGTCCCAAAAGGGATCAATTACAAATTTACGGGAACTTATGAAAACCAGATACGAGCCGAAAAAACCTTATCGATAGTCGTTCCGCTTGCACTCATCATTATCTTTTTAATCCTTTATTTTCAGTTCCGTTCAGTATCGACTTCTTTAATGGTTTTTACTGGGATTGCGGTCGCTTTCGCGGGTGGATTTATAATGATCTGGCTGTATGGGCAGGACTGGTTCTTCAATTTCAACTTCTTTGGGGAGAACCTCCGGGATCTTTTCAATATGAAAACCATCAATTTAAGTGTTGCCGTATGGGTAGGTTTTATTGCCCTGTTCGGTATTGCCACTGATGATGGGGTGGTTATGGCGACTTACCTCACCCAGACATTTGATAAAAATGACCCAATGGACAAAGCGTCCATTCGGGAATCTGCGTTGTTCGCCGCCCAAAAACGTATCCGCCCCTGCTTGATGACCACGGCGACCACCATACTTGCCCTGTTGCCCGTTCTGACCTCCACCGGCCGGGGAAGTGATATTATGATACCTATGGCAATACCCAGTTTTGGGGGGATGATCATCGACGTTACTTCTTACTTTATTGTGCCTGTTTTGTTCAGTTGGAAAAAAGAAGCTGCCCTTTCGCGGAAGCGGAAAAAGATGCTGAAAAACAACTCCAATCCTAAAAATATCGCGTAATGAGAAAATTGAACCGACATAATGTTGTTTTGACTTTAGGTTTTTGTTTGATAGGGATAATCGCCAAAGGGCAGCAACTGAAATCCTACATTCAAGAAGCAGAAGCAAATAATCCCGAAATCCAGTCTTACGAGCTGCGCTATAACATTGCAGAAGAAAAAGTAAACGAAGTAATCACCTTGCCGGATACTGAGTTTGGGGTGGGCTACTTTGTTAGCGAACCCGAAACCCGTACCGGTGCGCAACGTGCCCGTTTTTCGGTCAAGCAGATGCTGCCCTGGTTCGGTACAATAACCGCAAGGGAAAATTACGCATCTTCAATGGCCGATGCAGAATACGTGGAGATTGCCATTGCGAAAAGAAAATTGTCACTTTCTGTTTCACAATCCTACTATCAGCTTTATGCCATTACCGCCAAACAGGAAGTTTTGGACGAAAACATCCAATTGCTCAAAACATACGAGCGTTTGGCCCTTACGTCGGTTGAAGTTGGAAAGGCCTCAGCGGTAGATGTGCTGCGATTGCAGATCAGGCAAAATGAACTGGAAAAGGAAAAGGATATTTTGGTGGAAGATTTTCTTGCCGAAAAAGTCCAGTTTAACAACCTGCTAAACAAGGCAGAGAAAGCTCCAATATCGGTAGTTGATACGATGATCGTTCCTTTGGAAAAAGCTGATTTTTCTTCCGAAGACTTAAAACTTCATCCAGAGATTTTAAAGTATGACAAGTTATTTGAATCGATATCACAGTCAGAAGCACTCAATCAAAAAGAGAGTATGCCCAACATAGGTGTGGGACTGGATTATATACCCGTTGCCGAACGCCCAGCGATGAATTTCAGCGACAACGGAAAAGATATATTAATGCCAATGGTGTCCGTATCCATTCCCATATTCAACAACAAATACAGCTCACTTACCAAACAAAACGAGTTGAGGCAGCAAGAGATAACGGCTCAAAAACAAGACCGTTTAAACAAATTGAAGACCCTTTTTGCCCAGGCGATCCAAAACCGGAATTCAGCAAGGATAAGCTACGACACCCAATTAGAAAACCTGAAACAAGCAAATGATGCCGAAGATATCCTGATCAAGAACTATGAAACGGGAACGATAGATTTTAACGATGTGCTTGATATTCAGGAACTGCAATTGAAATTTCAGATGAGCCAAATTGAGTCGGTTAAGATGTATTACGTGCAATCGGCCATTATTAATTATTTAACCAACTAAAAATGGAAACAACAATTTACATAAAAAATATGGTCTGCGACCGGTGCATCAAGGTTTTAAAGACCGAACTGACAGACGAAAACATTAAGGTTTTGGATATAAAACTGGGGGAAATAACAGCCGATATTCAATCCAAAAAAGATAAACAAACCATACAGACAGTGGTAGAATCGAATGGGTTTTACATTATCGATGGGGAGAACTTTAAACTGGTTGAGCAGGCGAAGCTCATACTGATCAACCTTTTAAATAACCTGCCTTTATCAACCAATGAGAAACTTTCAGAAATACTGTCAAATGAAATGTACCACGAATATTCCAAAATAAGCAAAATATTCTCCTATAACGAAAAAATAACCATAGAGAAATATTTCATCAAACTGAAGATTGAAAAAGCCAAGGAGCTTATACACTACAAGGAGCTCAACTTTACGGAAATAAGTCAACTGTTAAATTACAGTAACCTCACACATTTGAGCAATCAATTTAAAACTGAAACAGGGATGAGCCTCACAGAATATAAAACTATGGAAAAGAATTTTAGGAGTTCATTAGACCAAATTATATAAGTATAAACCATAATTATTAAACAATAATTTTAAACTAAACAATAATTTTAATCCAAAAACCTAACAATTCAATGAAAAAATTAGTAACAATTTGTTTTGTAATGCTATCTACCCTGCTTTCTCAGGCTCAGACGGCAAACGGCTCGGAAGAAAATGTAGATAATTGGCCGGTACACGAGTATAACCTCACCATCGATTACGAAACCGTGAATTTTACGGGCAAGGATGTAAAAGCGATGACCATTAATGGCGGTATCCCAGGACCTAATTTGGTATTTACCGAAGGGGAATTTGCGGTTATAAACGTAACCAATAATATGGACGAGGAAACATCGGTTCATTGGCACGGAATGATATTGCCGAATTTTTATGATGGTGTGCCTTATCTTTCCACTCCCCCCATACGGCCCGGGGAAACGTTTCAGTACAAATTTGCCATCAAACAGACCGGTACATATTGGTATCACTCCCACACTGGTTTACAAGAACAGCGCGGTGTTTATGGTTCCATCCAGATCAACCCAAAGGAAAAAACCTTGGACTATGATAAAGATTTGGTGCTTGTACTTTCTGACTGGATGGATGAAGACCCAGCTTCCCAGCTTAAAAACCTAAAACGGGGCAATGAATGGTATCTGATAAAAAAAGGACAGATCCAAAGTTGGGATAAGATCATAAAGAAAAAAGCAGTCGGTGCCAAGTTAAAAATGATTTGGCAACGGATGCCCGATTTTGCCATTTCCGATAATTTCTATGAAAACTTTTTTATAAACGGAGCTACCAAACAGGAATATCCAGATTTCAAACCCGGAGAAAAGGTACGCTTGCGGTTTGTAAATGCTTCGGCAGCTTCTTACTTCTGGTTGACTTTTGGGGGCCAAGACCCGATGTTGGTTTCGGCAGATGGTAAGGACGTTGTACCCGTAAAGCATAATAAAACTCTTATCGCGGTAGCCGAGACTTATGATTTTATTGTTACCGTGCCCCAAAGTGATAAGTTGGAAATTAGAGCAATGGCACAGGACGGCTCTGGTTTTGCAACTGCATATTTAGGTCAAGGCCCTGTGCTAAAAGCCCCGGTCGTACCCAAACCTGATCTTATTGAAAATATGAAACGGATGATGGCTATGGATATGAAAATGGGTGCACCGGCTTCAAAATTTAACCCTTCAAAAAATGATTCCATTAAATATATGAAGAAGTACAGTATGGATATGGGTGGAATGAAGATGGGCAATATGAATATGAAGGATGGCGATGACGAGATGAAAATGAATGGAATGTCTATGAAGGATGAGAATATGGATATGAAAGACAAAATGAAAAAGGATAAAATGAATGGAATGAAAAAGGATTCAACCAAGATGTCTCAAATGGATCATTCCAAAATGGAGATGAAAAAGGAAGGAATGAAAATGGATAGCACCAAGGATATGGACGAGATGAAAATGGGCTATGTTGTTCCAGCTGACAAGGTTATTGGTGATAATATGAAGACTGGTGGAAACCCGCAGTTCAATTATGATTATTTAAAATCGCCCGTAAAAACCACTTTTGAAGGTGATAAACCCGTCAAGGAAATGCTTTTTAACCTGACCGGGAATATGAACCGATACGTATGGAGCATCAACGGTGTACCACTTTCAGAGACCGATAAAATCAAGATCAAACAGGGGGAAGTAGTCCGTATCACGCTAAATAACCTGACGATGATGCACCACCCTATGCACCTTCACGGACACTTTTTTAGGGTGCTGAACAAAAATGGTGAGTATTCTCCATTAAAGCATACGGTAGATGTTGCCCCTATGCAGAAAGTGGTCATTGAGTTCGATGCGAACGAAACAGGAGATTGGTTTTTCCATTGCCATATCCTGTACCACCTGAATGCTGGTATGGCCCGAGTGTTTAGTTATGACGGCCCCCGCGATAAACGCTTGAAAGGTTATCCCCTTACCAAGCTGACCAATGAAGCCGACCATATGTTTACCTGGGGCGAATTGACCGCTGCAAGCCATATGACCGAACTCTATGCCACCGCGACCAATATCAGGAACCAGTTCACCTTTAGGGGCGAATATGGTTGGAACAAAAATATGGAAGTCGAGGCGACCTATGAGCGTTATCTTAACGATTATTTTCGGGTCTTTGGTGGTGTGAATGTTGAAAACGAGCTCGATGACAGTTTGGATAAGATCAATACCACGGCCATAGGGGGAATCCGGTATTTAATGCCGCTGCTTATCAATGCCGATCTTAGGATAGACAGTGAGCTACGGCCACAGATCAGCTTTTCTAAAGCGACGATGATCTTCCCCCACGTCCTACTTTATGGGGAATATGAATATCAAGCTGATTTTGGATGGGTCAATGATTTTGAACCCGGTAGGGATTATGAAAAAGAAACCACTTGGCAGGTGGGCCTTGAATATATTTTGGGAAGAAACTTTTCCTTAATGGGGAGTTATGATAACCGCTTCGGTGTTGGAGGGGGGCTTTCCGCGAGATTTTAAAAAGCAATGTTATGATGTACGAGTGGGACTGGTTGATTTTAATAGGCGTGATAATACTCGGTGTTTTTATCTATTCTGGGAGAAAAAATAAAAAGCTGAAAAAGCGGAAAGATGCCCTGAAAATACTGGATGAACGGTACGCCAAAGGCGAAATTACCAAGGAAGAATATATAGAACGCAAAGAAACAATTAATCCCACAAATACCAATAATAGAAAACCCAAGGACAATAACAAATTGGGGATGTGATTTTCAACAAAGTAACCGATTATTAATTTAAATATAGAAACTATGAAAAATTCAAAATTGATTGAAGCATTGAACAACTGTGTTGCTCATTGTAATTATTGTGCAGATGCTTGTCTGGGCGAAGATGACATCAAAATGATGGTAGATTGCATAAAAACTGACAGAGCCTGTGCAGAAGTATGTAGTGCAACGGCAAAACTACTTGCCGCAAATTATTCAGATGCCAAGGAAATGGTGGAATACTGCCATAAAACCTGTAAAAAATGTGCTGATGAATGTGCAAACCACGATGCCCAGCATTGTAAGGATTGTGCAGAAGCGTGTAAAAAATGCGCAGAGGCCTGTGAAGCTTATTTAAGCTAATACCAATTAGTAATCTTCCCCTTAAATTAGGGGAAGATTCACTATTAATTTAAACTGAGGGCAAAATCGTTTGATTGCGCTTCAATAGAAGAATAATTTCAAAACAAATAATAATTAAAATCAATATCAAAATGAGAAACGTAAGAATGACACTAGGTATCCTAACGATGACATTGGCAACCCTAACGGCAATGTCCTGTAAGGATGGAAAAAAAGAAGGGGCTACAGAACCAATGTCCAATGAGATGCATCAAGAAGATGCAGCATCTGAAATGATGGCAGATAATTCAAGTAAAGAAGGTTCATCTGCAATTTTAGATAATTACCTGAAAATCAAAAATGCTTTGGTTGCAGATAACCAAGAAGATGCTGCAAAGGCCGGTGGAATGTTATTTACCGATTTTAAAAAGTTTGACAAAAGCAGTTACACTTCTCAAGAACAAAAAGAACTTACCGATATTATTGAAGATGCCAAGGAGAATGCTGAACATATCTCGGACAGTCCTATTGAGCATCAAAGGGAGCATTTCGACTTATTGAGCAAGGATGTGATCGATATGGTTGCCATAACGGGAACTGATCAAAAATTATATCAGGATTTTTGCCCGATGTACAACGATAATAAAGGGGCTCAATGGTTGAGCACCACTGAAGAAATTAAAAACCCATATATGGGCAGCAAAATGCCGGGATGTGGAAAAGTACAGAAAGAGATCAACTAATTGAAGGTCTTTAAAACCATAGCGTGGATTTTATTGATTGCATTTGTGGGGATTCAATTTTTCCCCACAGACCGCAATCAAAACGAAGCCGTGTATGTTTCCGATTTTATGAGGGTCAATAATGTCCCTCCTGTGATTCAAAATAAGATAGAGGTATCTTGTTATGATTGCCATAGCAATAACACCAAATATCCCTGGTACAATAGAATACAACCGGCTGCTTGGTTTCTCGAAGACCATATTAAAGAAGGTAAAGACGAATTGAATTTTAACGAATGGGGCAATTATTCAGACCGAAGAAAAAACAGCAAACTACGTTCGATTATCAGTCAGATTGAAGATGATGAAATGCCTTTAGATTCCTATACCTTAATTCATAGGGATGCGAAATTTTCAGAATCGGAGAAAAAGGAAATTATAAAATATATGACCCAACTTAAAAATAATCTATAACATCTAAAATTTAAGTGGTTATTGAAAAATAAAGTTATACCCGAAGAAAGGAAAGAAATTTTTTCATTGATTGGTTAGTTAGAACTTTCCTTTTTAGGGTATAATGATAAAGTCCTGTAAGGGAAGGGTATTCTTAATTTGGTTAGTTTAAAAAACCCCTTCCCTTGACAGGCACAAAAAAGAAAGCCGATGAAAAATTGTTGCAAAACAGGAAATGAAAAAGAACAAAAGAAAGGTGGCTTTAGAAAGTGGTTCAACTATATCATTTATGGAATTATAGCCATTATAATTATAGGGGCTTTGTGGCTCCAATTAACTGGAAACTAATTTAAAAACCATAGAAATGAAAACGAAACAACTATTTTTTACCGTATTGGTGTTGGTCTTTTTTGGAAACTTTTCAAACGCCTTTGCTGCAAATAATTCACTTATAGATAGTGGCGCAACTGAAATCTCAAATAAGAAATCTGTTGCAGCCTATGAAAAAAGTGGTTCTGTACCAAATTTACAAACCGATCCCAAAGCCGATTTAGATGAATTTCCAAACCTGCACCCCTTGGTTGTTCATTTCCCCATAGCACTATTGCTATTGGCTGTTGTATTGCAATTGATACAACTTTTTACAATGAACCGGACGATGGATTGGGTTGTCCTGCTAACGGTAGGAGCAGGATTTATAGGGGCTTATGTCGCTGGGACATTTGTACATCCACACACCGAAGGACTTACAGAAGCTGCAAAAAAGGTATTGGAACAGCACGACAAGTATGCTATGTGGGCAATGTGGTCAAGTGCCGCAGGTGCCGTTCTCAAACTTGTTAGCCTTTTCTGGTTTAAACAAAGGAGGTGGTTTGAGATTTTAGTATTCGTGGTGCTTGCTTTTTCTGGTTATTCCGTAGGATGGGCCGGACATTATGGTGCTCAACTGGTTTATATAGAAGGTGTCGGTCCACAAGGACAGTTCATAGGTAATGAATCTGAAGAAGGTCACGGTGGACATTCACATTAACTCTTATTTTCAATTTTGCATTTATTAGAATCCTTAAAATAAAATAATATATGAACGACTTTTTAAAACAATGGGGCGAAGCCGCATATACCACCACCGGATTTTTCTGGATGGCCTTGTGGGCATTCGTATTGGGCTATATCATCAGTAGTATGATCCAGATTTTCGTGACCGAAAAACGGATGCAAAAAACAATGGGCGGTGCAGAATCCAAGGGTGTATTGCTGGGCACTTTTTTCGGGTTTATAAGTAGTTCGTGCAGCTTTGCAGCACTTGCATCCACAAAATCCCTTTTCAAAAAGGGGGCTAGTTTTATTTCATCCATAGCCTTCTTGTTGGCTTCGACAAATCTTGTCATTGAATTGGGGATTATCATTTCCATCTTTTTGGGATGGCAGTTCGTAGTGGGCGAATACGCCGGGGGAATTTTATTGATAGGGATCAGCTGGATTTTAATACGGCTCATCAATCCCAAAAAGCTTATTGACAAGGCAAGAAAAAATCTTGAAAAAGAGGATGGAGATTCAGGAATGGACGACTCCAAGGATTGGAAAAAGCAGATGCAAAAAGAAGATTCTTGGGCAAAAGTGGGCAAGAAATATAAGATGGAATGGCAAATGGTCTGGAAAGATGTAACCGTGGGCTTTACCATTGCCGGTATTGTTGCGGCATTTGTACCTGATGCGTGGTTTCAGACCCTCTTTATTGGGAGCGGTCAGGGAAATACGGACTTTTCTTTTTTTGAAATTCTGGAACACATTATAGTGGGCCCCGTTGCAGCATTTGTTACGTTTATAGGGTCTATGGGCAATATTCCATTGGCTGCTTTGCTCTTCGGGAAAGGAGTCAGTTTTGCTGGGGTAATGGCCTTTATTTTCAGTGATCTGGTCGTTTTTCCAATTTTAAGGATCAATGCTAAATACTATGGTTGGAAAATGTCATTATTTATTCTCTTCTTACTGTTCACTTCGTTAATTGGAGCCTCACTTATTTTGCACTATTCTTTTGACCTGATGAGCCTGTTACCAGATCCATCACAGGTACAGGTTCAGGATAGCGAATATTTCAAGATCAACTATACCTTTTACCTAAATCTTGCTTTTCTGATTATATCAGGATACTTGATTTATCTGGGCTTTTTCAAAAAGAAGGATGTGGACAGCAAAATGGGTGAAATGGCCCCAAAAAGCCAATTGCTCGAAAACATTTTAAAGTATGCCGCTTTTATCAGTTATATCTGGATTGCGGGCGGGCTGATCGTTAAATTTTTTATTCAATAATTATGAAGGTTAAACTGAAAAATATGGTTTGCGACCGTTGCAAAACGGTCCTAAAACAAGAATTAAAGCAAGCAGGAATAGATATTTTATCTATTGAATTGGGCGAATTGATTGTTATGGATGAAGCGTCAGTTAGTCAAAGTGTTTTAAAAGAGATAGCAGAACGTAATGGATTTGAAGTTATTGATAGTAAAACTTCCGTTCTAGTAGAGAATGTCAAAACAGCTTTGATAAAGAAAGTCGAAAGCCTCCAAGGCTTAAACGAAAAGACGTCCACTTTCCTTTCCAATGAACTCAATGTTGATTACTCTGTCATTAGCAAGTCTTTCAGTGCTTCAACAGGAATTACAGTCGAAAAATATCTAATAAAACTGAAAGTAGAAAAAACAAAAGAACTATTGCAAATGGGCAATAAGACTTTTGCTGAAATAGCATATTCCTTGGATTATAATAGTGGAAGCCATCTCGCAAAACAATTTAAAAATATGACGGGGATGTCGATGACCCAATACAGGAAACTACAAAAATGGAATCGTAGGACGCTGGATAGAATTGTATAAGAATTAACCTGAATTATCAAAGCTTCCACCTTGAAAGCTGCATAACTTGTTCAGCTTAACATTAAATAGTTTTTAAGATGAAACATACATATCAAATTGAAGGAATGACCTGTAAGGGTTGTATGAGAAACGTTAAATCAGCCTTGTGCGATGTTCGAGATGTTATCGATGTTGATATAGACTTAGATGCATCAACTGCAACCATTGAAATGCAAAACCACATCTCAATAGATAAATTTGAAGAAGCGGTACAAAAAAAGAAAAGCAAATACCATATACATCCAGTTAAAGCCAATGGTATAAAGACGCGCACCTATCCGATAAATGGAATGACCTGCAATGGTTGTAGGTCGCACGTAGAAGATACACTTTCCAAAGTAAATGATGTTGTAAACGTATCTGTAAGCTTGGAAAAAGCCGAGGCGGTTGTTGATATGAAATCTGAAATATCAATAGAGAAATTTCAGGATATCCTAAAGAAAGATGGTGGCGGTTATACTATTTACAAAGCAGGTCAGCGTCCTGAACCTACCAAGGAAAAGATTGAAAAGCCAAAAGGCAAAGGAACGGGCGCGTTCTATTGCCCAATGCATTGCGAGGATGATAAGACCTATGACAAACCGGGTGATTGTCCAGTATGTGGGATGGATTTGGTCGAAGAACAAAATTTATTTGCTACTTCAGGTGATCAATGGACCTGCCCGATGCACCCTGAAATCGTAAAGGACGAAGCGGGTGCCTGTCCTATTTGTGGGATGGATCTCGTCCCGATGAAACCAGATCTTTCTTCTGAAGAAAAGACCTACAAAAAACTGCTTAAAAAATTCTGGATAGCACTGGGTTTTACATTGCCCATTTTCTTAATGGCAATGAGCGAAATGATTCCAAATAATCCATTGTACGATTTGATGGAACAGAAATGGTGGAACTGGGTTCAGTTTGGTTTATCCATCCCTGTAGTATTCTATGCTACGTGGATGTTTTTTGAACGCGCTTACCGCAGTATCAAAACGTGGAATTTGAATATGTTTACGCTTATTGGCATAGGGGCGGGCGTCGCGTGGCTTTTCAGTGTATTCGGGATGTTCTTTCCAGATTTCTTCCCCGAACAATTTAAAACGGATTCTGACGCAGTACACGTTTATTTTGAAGCTGCTACCGTAATCCTCACATTAGTATTAATGGGACAAGTATTGGAAGCCCGTGCACATAGTAAAACCAATTCCGCAGTCAAGGAATTATTAAAATTGGCACCTAATAAAGCGGTGCGAGTGGTAGACGGTAACGAAAAAGAAGTTTCTATTGACCAGATTGAAAAAGAGGATATCCTAAGAGTTAAACCGGGCGATAAAATTCCCGTGGATGGCGTAATTACGGAAGGAAATACAACTGTAGATGAATCTATGATCTCGGGAGAGCCTATTCCAGTTGATAAAGCTGAAAATGATAAGGTAAGGAGTGGAACCATAAATGGCAATCAATCTTTCTTGATGAAAGCCGAAAAAGTGGGTAGCGACACCTTACTTTCCCAGATTATACATATGGTAAATGATGCGAGTCGCAGTCGCGCGCCTATTCAGAAATTGGCTGATACGGTTTCCGGTTATTTTGTTCCAGTAGTGGTTCTAATTTCCTTAATTACTTTTGCAGTTTGGGCGATATGGGGACCAAATCCAGCTTATGTGTATGCCTTGGTCAATGCCATTGCAGTGCTTATTATTGCGTGTCCCTGTGCATTAGGATTGGCTACGCCAATGTCTATAATGGTAGGGGTTGGCAAAGGAGCGCAAAACGGGGTATTAATAAAAAATGCTGAAGCGCTGGAGAAAATGGACAAGGTGAATACCCTTATCGTAGATAAAACAGGAACGATTACAGAAGGAAAACCTACCGTCGAAAAAATAGGTGTTTTTGGTTCAAATTTTTCCGAAAATGAAATTCTAAAATTCATCGCTTC
>NZ_JAVRHP010000008.1:0-62363 GCF_031846505.1 Autumnicola edwardsiae | reverse complement strand
ACCAGTTTCTCCGAAATTTCCTAAACGGACTAATAATTCACCTGCGTGGACCAATGCCGGGAAAGGCTGAAAAAGTGAAAAGTGAAAAGTGAAAAAAGAAGCCACATTTTTTGTATTGCGGCTCCTTTTTTACTGCTTGTTGTTTAAAATTACCTAACCAGTTTCTTATACTTGATTCGCTTCGGCATTACATCGCCGCCAAGTCGTTTTTTCTTGTTCTCTTCATAATCTGAGAATCCGCCTTCAAAGAAGTAGACTTGTGAGTCTCCTTCAAAAGCAAGAATATGAGTACATACCCTGTCCAGAAACCAACGGTCGTGGGAAATTACCACTGCACATCCCGCAAAGTTTTCCAAACCTTCTTCCAGCGCCCGCAGCGTGTTTACATCCAAATCATTGGAAGGTTCATCCAGCAACAGCACGTTTCCTTCTTCCTTTAAAGTCATCGCAAGGTGGAGCCTGTTTCGCTCCCCTCCCGATAGCATGCTTACTTTTTTATTCTGCTCGCTTCCGCTAAAGTTGAACCTGCTTAAATAGGCTCTGGAATTCACCTGACGGCCGCCCATCATCACGAGCTCCTGCTCGTCGCTAAAGTTTTGCCAGATGGTTTTTTCCACATCAATATCACTGTGAGCCTGATCTACGTAGGAGATCTTAGCAGTCTCCCCTACTTCAAAATTCCCTTTATCAGGTTGCTCTTCTCCCATAATCATCCTGAAAATTGTGGTTTTACCGGCACCGTTAGGACCAATAATCCCCACAATTCCCGCCTGCGGCAATTTGAAATTAAGATCTTCATAAAGCAATTTGTCTCCAAAAGCTTTACTAACTCCTTTAGCTTCAATTACATTCGTTCCCAGCCTTGGCCCATTAGGAATATATATTTCAAGCTGCTCATCTACCTGCTTTTGGTCCTGACTCATCAGCTTGTCGTAATTATTTAAACGTGCCTTCTGTTTGGCCTGCCTTCCTTTCGGATTCATTCGAGACCATTCCAGCTCTCTTTCTAAAGTTTTCTGGTGTTTGCTCGCCTGCTTTTGTTCCTGCGCAAGTCGTTTAGACTTTTGATCGAGCCAGGAAGAGTAATTTCCTTTCCACGGAATTCCTTCTCCCCTGTCCAGTTCTAAAATCCAGCCAGCAACATTATCAAGGAAATAACGGTCGTGTGTTACGGCAATTACCGTCCCTTTATATTGCGCAAGGTGATGTTCCAACCAGTGCACAGATTCAGCGTCCAGGTGGTTGGTAGGCTCATCCAAAAGCAAAATATCAGGTTCCTGAAGTAGTAAACGGCATAATGCGACACGGCGCCTTTCTCCTCCGGAAAGGACTCCAATTTTCTTATCACTTTCCGGCGTACGTAGTGCATCCATTGCGATCTCCAGCTTGGTGTCCAGTTCCCAGGCATTAGTAGCATCAATTTTATCCTGAAGTTCTGCCTGCTTGTCCATAAGCTTCTGCATCTTATCTGCATCTTCATAAACTTCAGGCAAACCGAACATATCATTGATCTTGTTGTATTCGTCTAGCACAGAAACTGTTTCAGCTACACCTTCTTTTACAACATCCAGTACGGTTTTATCTTCATCCAGTTTTGGCTCCTGTTCCAGATACCCAATACTATAACCAGGTGAAAAGACCACGTCACCCTGATAGTTGTTGTCCTCTCCCGCAATAATCCTAAGTAAAGTTGATTTACCTGAACCATTTAATCCTAAAATTCCAATTTTAGCTCCATAGAAAAAGCTCAAGTAGATATTTTTGAGAACAGGAGTATTTGCATTTTTATAAGTCTTGGTAACTCCCGACATGGAGAAAATCACCTTTTTATCGTCTGCCATAATTCTTAAATTTTGATGTATCAGTCTTTTCTGAAGTCAGTTTTTGATCTTCAGAAGAAATGCAAATATCTTAAAATTTGATTAGAAATAATTGATGTCTTACCAAATATCAGCTTTTGTGGAGTCCGAGTAAACGAAGAATTACGAGTAGTTGTCCTGTGTGGTAGGAAGTGTGCTCGATAACAAGCATAAGCTCACGTAAAAGTGTTTGATTTTCGCCGTTCTTAACAGGCTGCATTAGTTGGTTTTCGGGATTCATAATAAAATCTTCAAAATCCTTTCGGCATTCAAAATAATCTGCTTTTAGCTCTTCCCAGTCTTCTTCGCTTTCGGGAAATTGCGTCTCCGGCCAGTAATCATCAGGCCAGTTTGCACTTTTGTATTCTTCAGCAGTACAGTACTCTATAATATCTTTTTGTGCGTAGGCAATGTGGTAGAAAACCTCATAGAACGAGTAAGGCAGCGTACCGGGACGCTTTCCGATTTTATCATAGGGAATCTCATCAAGAAAATTTGCCAAAGACAGGTAAGCTTCACCTCCCTGTAAATGCTTAATCAGTTGTTCTTTCATTTGTTTTTCATCCATACTATACTCTTCCTTTTAATGCGTTAAATGCCCAGGAAATCGCAAAAAATCCTATTCCCACTACTGAAAACCCTATGGCATAATCCAGGTATTTTAATACACCCAGTAAAATAACTGCTGCCCCAATTAAAAACAGGACAAAAGATGCCCAGCCACAAACGGTATTCTTGTTCATTCCCATAACATTTCATTTGAGACGATATGCAGCCAGACAAATTCTGCATTTAAATATTGCAATAAACTTGATTTCGTATTTTAGCTAAAAACCAATTTAAGGGACTTTTTCCTGAATATGTCTTAAAAATATACCAATATTTTGAAGTTTCAAACTATTTAAACCTCTGTGCTGAAAATATAATATTTTGACGGGAAATCCATTTTTTGTACTGGGAAAAATAAAAATTCAATACAATTCCCGTTGTCCAGATTAACCCACCACAGATCGAAATCTCCGGTGAAAACGTTTGGTAAATGATAAATTTAAATAACTTTAGAAAGCAATTTAAAGCACCAGATGGAAAATAAATCCAAAGAACCAATTTACGTAACCAAAACTTATTTACCTGAAAAAGCGGAATACGAGACCTATCTGGATAAAATCTGGCAAAATGGCTGGTTGACCAATGAAGGCCCTTTGGTAAAAAGCCTTCAAATAAAACTTCAAAACTTTCTAGACGTTCCTTATATACAGTACACCACCAATGGCACCATTGCATTGCAATTGGCAATAAAAGTACTGGAATTGAAAGGAGAGATTATAACCACACCTTACTCTTACGTGGCCACCGCTTCTTCTATCATCTGGGAAGGTAATAAGCCAGTTTTTTGTGATATTTCTGCAAAAGATTTATGTATTGATCCTAACATAATAGAAGATAAAATTACGGATAATACTTGCGCAATTCTGGCCACACATGTTTACGGAATCCCCTGTAGCGTTGAGGCAATCGAAAAAATTGCCCGCAAAAACAACCTAAAGGTAATTTATGACGGCGCGCATGCTTTTGGTGTTAATCTCAACAACAAATCTATTTTTAATTATGGAGATTTGTCCACAGCTAGTTTCCATGCCACAAAGATTTTTCATACTGTAGAGGGAGGTGCTATATTTTCTAAAAACAAAGCTTTAGCTGAAAAAATAAGACATACAAAATCTTTTGGCCATAAAGGGGATGACCACAAATACCTGGGAATTAATGGAAAAAATTCTGAATTTCATGCGGCCATGGGCCTTTGCAACCTGAAGCGAATTGATGACATTGTGGAAGCAAGGAAAAATCTATTTGAAATTTACATGGAAGGACTGAAAATGCTACCATTAACTTTTATTAGTATTCCTGAAAATGTAAGGTACAATTACGCCTATTTTCCCGTAATATTCGAAAATGCTGAAGCGCGTGAGCGTACTCAAGAGTTCCTTGAAAAACAAAGCATTTTTCCCCGGCGTTATTTTTTCCCTTCCATAAATACAATAGCTTACATGCCCCGGGGAAATTGCCCTGTATCTGAAGAAATTAGTGACAAAATACTATGCCTGCCATTTTACCCACAATTAAATGATAAAGAAACAAACCGTATCCTGACTGCTGTAAAAAAATCTTTTGAACGATGAAGGTAGCCATTATGCAGCCCTATTTTTTCCCATACATTAGCTACTTCCAATTAATAAATGCGGTGGATAAATTCGTGGTATATGATAATATCCAATACACTAAAAAAGGCTGGTTTAGCCGAAATAGGTTCTTATTGAACGGAAAAGAAAAATTATTTACCATTCCTATAAAAAAAGACAGCGATTTTCTCGATGTCAGGGAACGAGAACTCGCCGGAAATTCTATAAAAGAAAGGAAGAAAATACTTGCCCAACTTGAAAATGCATATAGAAAAGCTCCTTATTTTCAAGAAACTTTTCAGTTTTTGAAACCTTTATTTCTTCAGGAAACCCAAAATTTATTTCAATTTATTTATAATTCTATAATAGAAGTAACAGAAAAATTAGAAATAGATACTAACATCATTATTTCCTCCAAACTTCCCATAAAACATGAGCTCAAAGCTGAGGAGAAAGTAATTGAATTATGCAATTACCTAAAAGCGAATACGTATATTAATAGCATTGGAGGTAAGGAACTATATAGAAAAGAACAATTTAATGAAAATGACATTCATCTAAAATTCCTGCAGTCCAATCCTATAAAATATTCCCAGTTTAAAGAAAGTTTTGTCCCCTGGCTTTCAATTATAGATTTATTTATGTTTAACGGATTTAGTGGTACAAAAAAGTTCTTAAATGAATATCAATTAATTTAACTGGTTTTCAGTCCGAATTTAACCTGATTCTTTGAAATCGTTCTATCGGCCAAGGAAGCTAAAATTAAAATTGAATATAAAATGCAACAACGAAAAATTGTAATTTTTGGGGAGAGCCAGCTCGCCAGCCTTGCCCACTTTTATTTTAAACATGACAGTCCCCATGAAGTTTCGGCATTTACAGTAGATCGTGATTACCTGAATACAAATGAATATGAAAATCTGCCATTAGTAGCTTTTGAAGATGTAGAAAAACATTATCCCCCTTCTGAATATAGTATGTTTTTGCCTATTAGCTTCAAGAAAATGAGCCATCTAAGAAGGGAAAAATATGAGGCTGCAAAAGAAAAAGGTTACCACCTGGTAAGCTATGTAAGTTCAAAAGCCACCACGTGGCCAGATCTTGACATTGGCGACAACTGTTTTATATTTGAAGACAACACAATCCAGCCTTTTGTAAAAATTGGAAACAACTGTGTGCTGTGGAGCGGAAACCACATTGGGCACCATACCGTAATAAAAGACCATGTTTTTATCACCTCCCATGTGGTAATTTCCGGTTCCTGTGTCATAGAAAATCATAGCTTCTTTGGCGTTAATGCCACTATAAGGGACGAAACTATTATCGCCGAGGCGACGCTCGTAGGAATGGGGGCTATTATCACAAAAGATACTAAACCCGGAGAAATACATCTGGGGCAAAGCTCAAAGAAAATGGCCAAAAAAAGTATTGATTTGGACAGTATATCCCATAAAAGCAAAGGATAATGACGTGGATTAAAAAAGGAGTAATATTTAATACCAACAACAACCATGATTGGATGGTTACACATGCCTGTGTTCCCACAGTCCATATCCTGAATGATAAGGTATTCAGAATTTTCTTTTCCCCACGGAACAATAGAGGACAAAGCATGCTAACTTATATCGATGTTGAAGCAGCAAACCCAAAGAATATTTTAGGTTATCCGTCCAAACCTATAATGCCACTAGGGAAATTAGGCACATTTGACGATGGGGGAATTATGCCGTGCTCTATTGTTACTACTGATGATGAATTGTATCTTTATTATGTTGGCTGGAATCCAAGCGGCTCCGTACCATACCGAAACTCTATAGGTCTTGCAGTAAGTAAAAATAATGGAGAAACTTTTGAGAGGATGTTCGAAGGTCCAATAGTCGACAGAAATGCTACGGAACCTTACTTTACGGCCTCTCCATACGTGATTAAAGAAGAAGGTATCTGGCATATGTGGTATGCTTCCAGCACCGGTTTTGTGAAAGTAAATAATAAACCCGAGCCCCTTTACGAAATCAAATACGCCTCATCTATAAATGGTATTAAATGGGAGCGAAAAAATATTACCTGTATAGCACCAAAAGATAAATTTGAAGCGAATGCGCGTGCTTCTGTTTTAAAAGAAAATGGAATCTATAAAATGTGGTTCACTTACAGGGGCAGTTTTGATTATCGTGACGGGAAAGACAGTTATAGAATTGGTTATGCTGAATCCAAAGATGCCTTGAACTGGAGTCGAATGGATGATAAAGCAGGAATAACTTTTTCAGAAAAAGGATGGGACTCCAAGATGCAAACCTACCCCAATGTTGTTATTCACAAAGGCCTAAGATATTTGTTTTACAACGGAAACGGATTTGGTAAAACAGGAATAGGATATGCAATTAAACAGGAATAAGAATGGAATCAAAAATTTTTAAATACGACGTATACACATATAACTTTCCGAAGATAATAAGAGATTATTTAGAAGTTGAAGAACTTTCTGAAGTAAAAGCGGAAGCAAGAGAGCCGTCTTCAGAAAATAAAAATTCCCTCTATAAAAATATGGAGCAGACTATCCTGCACAAACGCCTTTATGAAAAATTAAATTCTGAAGAAGGTGAAAAATTTAACCAAACCTTCCACCAATTTATAAAAGATGTAGTTCGCCCACAATATGATGAAGGAATCTATTACCAGTCGAAACCATCTCACCGCATTCTCTATAGCAATGCCGAAGGAGTTTCGCGGTTTCATCGTGATAGGGATTACGGTCATAATCAGGCAGAAATAAACTATTTTCTACCACTAACAAAAACCTATGATACCAATTCCCTCTGGATAGAATCTCAGGAAGGTAAAGAAGATTATAAAGCCATGGAATTGGAACCTGGACAATTTTTGAGATTTAATGGAGTCAACCTTAAGCATGGTGCCAAAAACAACCTCACCGGAAAGTCCAGAGTATCATTTGATTTTAGAATTATCCCTGAATCGAGAATGCCGGAAGAAATTAAAGATACTTCTAATTGGAAGCCGGAAGATAAAACAAACCCTCTATTTAATAATGCGCATAATTTTGCATTCTGTAGCTAATGCATAAAGATCTTGAAGAAATACTCGTTAGCGTATCCATAATAACTTATAATCAAAAAAATTTTATAAGAGAGGCTATCGATTCTGTATTGATGCAGGAAGTCAACTTTAAGTATGAAATAATTATTGGTGATGATTGCTCCTCAGATGGCACACAGGAAATTCTCAAATTGTATGAGGCAAGATATCCAGCTATAATCCATCTAATTCTTCACCCCAGAAGATATGGAGACATCCCGGGAAGAACAAACAATATCACCAACATATATGCCTGCAGGGGGAAATATATTGCTTTGCTGGATGGGGATGATTTCTGGATAACCAAAGATAAGCTTCAAAGACAAGTAGATTTTTTAGAAGCGAATCCAAATTGTTCAATCTTTGGTCACCAGGCTAAAATAGTTGAAGCAGACGGTAAAATGACTTCAATAGTTAAAACTCATAATGAAGATATTTTTGCAGATGCCAGCCTAAAAATAGAAGATATTATTCAAACTCCCTACGCTTTTATTGCTACTTCTACTTACATGTTTAGAAATAACATTATAAATGAATTTCCAGAATGGTTTTGGAAAATTATTAGTGCAGATTATGCTTTAATGCTTTTGCTAACGCAAAAAGGCTACCTGAAATTTTCAAAAGATCTTTTTACCGGCTATAGAAATCATGGCGACAGTTTCATGATAAACCACTTTTTTACTGCTGAAAATTTAGAAATTAAGGTAAATGAACTCAGGTTATACCGAAAGGAATTTACTCCATATTTTCCCAATAAAAAAATTCTGAAGAATTTGAAAATGTCAAGGGAAATACAACGTAGAATTACGGAAGTTAAATATTTTCATCTGACCAAATTATTCTACCAAAAGAAATATTATTTTTTTCTGAAAAATACTTCAGCCTATTTTCTTACTGATTTCTCACTTATATTTTTTCCGAAATTAATTTATAGTTCACTTCTAAAACCAAGATTAGATAACAAGTACGCTTTGTTCAGATCATTGCTGAAGTGAAGTAGTTAAAAATTCTTTTTATAAATATTTCCTTCAATATTTCGTCCCATTAACAAATTTCGACCAGCTAAATCTTAAATTAAACAAAACTCCGGTATTTGAAAAGAACCTTTGAGGAATTAAAAGACAATATCACTTAGGAAAACCCGGCTACACGGTACTATATTACGACCATTGAATGGCTAATTTTAAAAACTTTCTTTAGTTTCTTCCATTGTCCTCTTTAATCTATAATATATCTTGGAATAAGTAGCAGTGCCTTTTACAAAGAAATACTTGAGAAGTCAAAAGGAGTTGATACATTTGGGGTAAGAAAAGAAAGCCATCCACTATTAATATAATAATTAAAGAATATGGAGCCTGATGAAGTCCTGCTTAGTGTATCCATCATAACCTACAATCAAAAGGCATATATCAAGAAAGCCATAGATTCTGTATTGATGCAGGAAGTGAATTTTAAGTATGAGATCATTATTGGTGATGACTGCTCCTCTGACGGGACACAGGAAATACTTAAAGAATATCAAGAAAAATATCCGGATATTATTGAACTTATTCTGCACCCCAAAAGATATAATGATATACCCGGCCGCACCAACAATATTACCAATATTTATGCATGCCGCGGGAAATATATTGCACTGTTGGATGGGGACGATTATTGGATAAGCAAGAACAAACTGCAGACACAGGTTGATTTTTTGGAGAAAAATCAGGATTACACGCTCAGCTTTCATAATGCCTTCATTCATTTTGATGATAATGAAGCCGAACCATTTTATCACAATGAAGAATTTAGTTTCTTAAAGGAAAAGGAAACCCTGACTCATGAAGATATAGCCCATGAATGGTTTATACAAACTTCTTCAATGATGTTCCGAAATCATCTGATCAAAGAATTCCCTGAATGGTTTTGGGAGGTTTATAGTGCCGATTATGCCATACAACTTCTAATATCACAGCATGGGAAAGCAAAATATTTCGATGAACTCCTTAGCGGCCGGAGAATGAGCAATAATAGTTTTAGTGCTACCAACAACACGACTATAGACCAACTAAATAAAAGGTTACAGGAATGGAAAGTATATAAGAGAGAATTTAAAGCAGTGAAAAGCAGCGAAACTTTTAACAGGCGCCTGAGTATCAGGTACTACATAAAAGCCATGACCCTGTTGAAGTTGCAAAAACCCAGCTTTATCGGCAACTTGCTGTACTCTATCTATCTCGATAAAAGAATCGCCATGATTTTAATGAAGAACGTGAAGAAAAAAATCTTAAACCAGGCAGGCTAAAAATGAGAAAAAAAAATAATATCACTCCTCCTGATTACCCAAATTTTTTCTGCAGTTCGGTAATCAAATCTGAAGAAAATTCTCTCACAATCCGGGTATAATCAAAATTTTCAAAAATAAAATCCTGTGCGTTTTTGGCAATTTTCTCCCTCTCCACCGAATTTTGGAGGTAGTAACTCACTTTCTCCTTAAAGTCTTCCTTATTTTTATAAGTAACAAATAAATCCATAGGGAAATGATCTTTTAAATTAGGGGCGTCTCTGGTCAACATAAAACCTCCCGATCCCATAACTTCAAAAATTCTTTGATTAAATCCTATTCCATTAGCAGTATCCACATAATCGTTAACCACTATAGCACTGTTCCTGTAAATTTGGAACATTTCTAAACCTGAAGTAAAACCATGGAAAGTTTTTTGTAATGCAGGAAAATCCTTGAGAGCTCTTCCGTCTCCTCCATATTTCCACCAATAGCCCCACCATTTAAAATTTTCAAGTTCTTTTGCAACTTCATTTAAAAATAAAGTTCTATTTAAAAAATTCTCTGTACCCAAGCCTCCTATAAAAACTATATCGCTATTGTTGTCTCCTGCTTTTAGCTCACCAGCCACCCTGCTATCAAAACCCTGATCGTTCAGAATAGTTTTAACCCCGTGTAGCTCGAAGAAGGTCCTGAAATCTGGCTGATCTGTATAAATTAGATCCCAGTCATTAGGATGCCAGGCATGAGGTAAACGTGCAGAAAGTCTGGCAACAAGCAGTGTGTGTTTTCTATATCGCTGCCAAAAAGCGCTGGGAATTGGTTGAGAACGGGCAAAAATTACATCTGGTTTAAATTTTTGAATATATTTATCTACGACATAATTCCTCCATTTTCTAGGATTTAATTTCAGACGCTTGTTGTAGCCATACCTAAACCTACGCAGCGCATGGCTTTTTCCAAAAAGTTCTTCTGCTATTTTAAAAAGATAAGTATCATCAAGTAAAAAAAATTCTTCTGCCTCCCAATCCTCCATTTTGTTAAGATGATAGGTATAAAAATCAGAATAATTACTCCTTAACTTAATGAGCCTATTTCGGTATTCTTCAGCAGAAATAGAGTCTAAATCCTTCCATTTTTTCTTTTTCTGCTCTAAATATTCAGATGGATGTACAATATCGAACTTGATTAATTTCTTTTTCTTCAAAATGGAAAATCTTTAATATTTTGGGATACATGGTGAATAGCTTCTTCTGAAATTTCAGGATAAAAAGGTAGCGACAGTATCTGCTTTTGAATTTTGGAAGCTATGGGGAAATCTGTTTCTCTAAATCCATATTCCTTATAGCATAACTGAAAAGGAAGGGCTTTTGGATAATGAATTAGTGTAGTGATTTGCCTTGCTTCTAAAAACTCTTTTAATTCATCCCTTTTTTCAGTTTTTATTACAAACAGATGGTAGGCATGCTTAGTTAAAGGCTGCTCTTTGGGAAGGCTTATATTTTTTAATTGCCCCAGTTCCTTACAATAGTGTCTGGCCACTTGCTCCCGCATTTTACCCCACTTATCCAAATGTTTTAATTTTACTGAAAGAATAGCTGCCTGAATACCGTCCATCCTGCTGTTCCTGCCATGCAAAATATGCTCATGCCTCTCTTCCTGACCATGATTGGCAATTGCTGAAATTTTATTTTTCAGATCGATATTTTTTACCACTATGGCACCGGCATCTCCAAAAGCACCAAGATTTTTAGTAGGAAAAAAACTGAAGGTGGCGGCATCTCCAAACGTCCCTACTTTTTTTCCATCTATTTCGGCACCATGTGCCTGTGCACAGTCTTCAATAACTTTTAATTTATGTTTTTGAGCTATTTCTAAGATTGTCTGCATATCTGCCGGATGTCCATATAAATGAACAGGAATAATAGCTTTGGTTTTATTGCTGATTTTCTCTTCAATTTTGGATATATCTATACAAAAAGTTTCTGCATCAATATCAACAAAAACAGGCGTTGCTCCAGCTGTCGCCACTACTTCTGAAGTAGAAATCCAAGACATTGCAGGTACCAGGACCTCATCACCTGCACCAATATTAAAACCTCGAAGACATATCTCCAGCGCATCGGTACCATTTGCACAACTAATAACATGCTCTGCTCCCAAATAATCGGCAAATTCTTTTTCAAAATCAGCTACAGGCTTACTTTTAATAAAAGCAGAGGATGCTATAACCCCAAACATTGCGGCATCTATTTCATCTTTTATTGATAAATACTGCTGCTTTAAGTCTAAAAAATCTACGTTCATATATAATCCTGATCAATTTTAAAATTGGGAATATGCCCTAAAAGTTTTAAACGAATCCCTGCTCTTCCTCCACAGCTAACTTCAACAAAACCATCCTGAAAATCAACAATTCTACCTTCAGAATAATTACTGTTGAAGTTTATTTTTTCAGCTTCCTTCACCGGAATTTCCTGATTATTGATAGTAATAAAAGCGGGATTCTTTTCTGAACATAAGGCCCAGACTTTCCTGAAAATCAAATCCCGGTTTCCCCATTCCGTAAGCTCGCTATCAGCAGGAATTCTTCGTTTAATTAAAGTGGCTTCTTCATCTAAATTTTCATGCGGCGTAATTTCACCTTTTTTATATCTCAACATAAAATCCTGAAAATCATCCTCGAGTAGCTGTAGTAGCTCTTCTCTGGCAGCAGATACCGATAAATTATCTGTTCCCCTTATTTTTTTCTGCCAATAAATTGGGCCTTCATCAAAACCAAAAGTCATTTCATGTATCGTAATCCCAATTTGTTGCTCTCCATTTATTAATGCCCAATGCAGTGGATGCCTGCCTCTATATCTTGGCAAGGCAGAAAGATGAACATTAAAAACTTTATAAATATTCAGTAGCTTTACAAATTTGAAATTACAAAAACAATTTATCACAATTTCCGGCTGATATTGTTCAAGAATTTTAAAAAGCAAGTCTTCTCCAAATTGGGTATAAAAATTGTTTACATTGATGTATTGTAAATATTGATTTTCAAGATCTCGAGAAATTGCTTTTTGAAGGCCCACGCAAACGGGAAGGTCTTTTTTTTGGAGTGATCTTAAAATTCGTAAAGGACCATCATTGTTCCCAACCAAAGCTAATTTCATACAAAAAACGGATATAAAAATTCACTTAATTCGCTAACTTTTTTAAGAGGTGGTTTTTCAGAAACAATTAAACTGGTAAATTTTTCCAATACTTTTTTATCCTCTTTTTCTATCTCATCTGGTTGTAAAGCATCAAATTCATATACATTTATAGGAAATAAATGCCCCCCCATTTCTTCTTTAAACCTCCTCAAACCTTCATAATTTTTCCCGCTGCCGCTCATTCCCAAATCTATAAATTCTACCTGTTCTTCCTCCGCCAATTCAACAAGCTTATAAAAAAGAAGATTATTAGGCCTTTTCTTTAGATGATCTTTTGCCGATGCGCCAAATTTGTAGTACCATTTATTTTTATGCTCCAGAATAAATATAGATGCTATAGTTTTATTTTTATAAACAGCTTTAAGAAGAAAACCTTTTTCCTCTAACAAAAAAAGTTCCCATATATTTTTGAAAAAACAAAAGGGCTGCGGAATTATCCCAAACTTCTCTAATCTCAGATTTGCGTATAAATCATAAAACTCTTCAATATCTTCTTTTGCGCAGGTTTTTTGTACGCTTACTTCTTCTTTTAATGCCTTCCGTACTCCTCTGTGAAAAGATGAAGACTGATTATTTTTTATTTGATTAGGCTTAAGGTCCTTAATTAATATTCGATGATAAAATGCTGATCTTGTAGGCTTTTTTTCTTCCGAAGCAGATAAATTAAAAGAGTAAAACCTACTTTTAAAAACTATATTAAAAGCAGGAAATTTCTTCTGAAGTGCCTCTATAATCTCAAAAGCAGATGAATTAGATAAATTATCTTCGCCTGAATAGTCTGAAAAAGGCAAACTGATTAACTTCTTTTCAAAAGGATTATCCACAAGTCCAAACAAAAGAAATTCTTCTGAACCCTCATCTTGCGCCATAATAATTTGAAGACTATAGGTTCTGTTTAAAACTTCTATCCAGTTCTTTGAATGAAACAAAAGATCGGCATTTTTAGCCCAGAAGGACGATGGAAAATCAGGATAGTCATAAAAAATTTTAGTGCTCATTGCAATTTGGTATGCCTGTAGATTTTTTCAATAGCTTCAATGCTTTTTAATCCTTCTTCCCCCTCGACAACACCTTTCCGATCCTGAATAATTTCGAGCACCAATTCATGCACAAGTTTATCATGATTAGAACTGGAGCCTTGATAGGTGCCGTAAGAATTGGGCTTATCTTCAAATTCTACATCTATAGGAAGTGGATAAGAATTTACATCCCAATATTCAATTTCATTTAGATATTGCCCTCCAATTTTTATAGTCCCCTTTTCTCCTAAAATGGTAATGCTTCCTTCGTAATTAGAATTATAAACACAATTGGTCCACATAATAGATCCTAAAGAGCCATTTTTAAATTTTAAGGCCGAAACCCCACAATCTTCTATCTCAATTTCGTGATTTAAGGTGTCCACCAATGTTTTAGCTTCTTCTATTTCACCAAACCACCAAACCAGCAAATCCAGAAAATGACTGACCTGTGTAAATAAAGCTCCACCTTCAGAAGATTTTCTTCCTCTCCATGAGGACTGTTCATAATACTCCTGATTCCTGTTCCAAAGCACATTACATTGTACCATAAAAACCTTTCCCAGTTTTTTATTCTTTAATGCTTCATTCGCAAGATGGATTGGCTTGTTATATCGGTTCTGTTTTACCACATACAATCTCACCCCATTTTCTTCTGCAGATTTTATCATCTCCCGGCCTTCACTACTATTTAAAGACATTGGTTTTTCAACCAGGATATGTTTTTTGTACTTAGCCGCGAGTATACTCATTTCAGCATGTAACCCATGTGGCGTACATATACATACGATATCTACATTAGATTCCTGCAACATCTTTTCATAATCATCAAAAAAATGTGCTTCAATTCCTGAGTTTTTGATTGCTTCCAGTTTCCCTGTATCATTATCACAAATGGCAGTAAGTTCAGCATTTTCTTCCCCAAGAATAACTTTTAAATGCCTTTTGCCAATATGACCGCATCCTACTACTGCGAATCGTATGTTGTTCATGCCTTTGTTTTTGTTCCTATTATTTCTTTATCATGATTTTTTACTAGTCCAAAATCTACATAAAACCTGTCCAATCCCACCGGCTGCGGATCACCGGAATTAAAATAGTCATTCCCATATACTTTTATTTTAAAGGCGCTTCTCACATAGTCCTGAACCAACGTGTCCCCCCTGCCCTCTGCTATATAAAGATCACACAAATAAAGACCTTCTGAAAGTGGCATTCGTGGTACTTCAAAAGTTAAAATTGTTTCTCCTTCCAGGCTTACCCTTTTACCAAACAAGGAAGATGACAGCGTAAACAACCTATTATCTAGTGCATCCCTGAAGCAAACTGCCGCATACACCTTTTTTGGAGAAATGCTCTCTGCTTTTATTTTAGCATGTACAAAAAAACGGGAACCTGTACGTATTTCCTCCACCGGCTGGTGAGCTTCATTTTCTATTCGTACGCTGGTAAACCGAAAATCTCCCATACCTTGCCTGTCTTTTCTTTGTGAAATATCAGGTTCGGTTGATGATATATTTACCTGCCCATAAGCCTGTACGGCTTCATCTGCCGTGCCGTCAAAAAAGTGGCTTCCTTCCTTTAGTACTAATCCCCTGGAGCATAACCGTGAAACCGCCCCCATATTATGGCTGACAAACAAAACGGTTCTACCGCTGTTATGGCTCACTTCCTGCATCTTACCAATAGCCCGTTTTTGAAAAGCAGCATCTCCTACCGCCAATACTTCATCTACAATTAAAATTTCCGGCTCCAGGTGTGCTGCCACTGCAAAGGCCAACCTCACCTTCATTCCAGAAGAATATCTCTTTACCGGCGTATCTATATATCGCTCTACCCCCGAGAAGGAAATAATTTCATCCAGCTTAGATCGAATTTCACTTTTGGTCATCCCCAAAATGGCTCCGTTTAAAAAAATGTTTTCTTTACCTGTAAGTTCGTGGTGAAAGCCGGTACCTACTTCCAGCAAACTGGCAATTCTTCCTCTGGCTTTAAAAACACCTGTAGTAGGGGCAGTTACCTGTGACAAAATTTTTAGCAATGTGGACTTTCCGGCACCATTACTTCCAATAATTCCCAGCACTTCCCCCTGCTCCACTTCAAAGTTGATATCCTTTAATGCCCATACATAATTACCGCTGGCTTTTGTGGAGTGTGCATTTACTTCCGTTAATTTTAAATAAGGATCTTGCTTGCCCCTCATTTTATACCACCACCTGTTAAGATCGTGCGATAAAGTTCCCGTTCCCACCACACCAAGTCGGTACTGCTTGCTTAAATCTTCTACTTTTATAGAAATATAACTCATACGGTATCCATAAAGGTTTTTTCAGTTTTATTGAAGACGATCAAGCCCGCAAGGAAAATTACAACAGTAAAAATTAAACTGTAGAGTAAATGGGAAAAACTTATCTCTCCTGTTCCCAAAAATATATTTCTAAACGATTCTATTAATGAACTCATGGGATTAGCAAGTATAAAAGGCCTGTACTCCTCGGGCGCTTCCGAAAGCGGATAAATTACCGGAGTGGCATACATAAGTAACTGAATGCCGAATGATATAAGAAAACTCAGATCTCTATATTTTGTGGTAAGCGAAGATATAATCATTCCACAGCCAAGACTAAGCAGTGCTACTAATACTATTAAAAAAGGTAAAATAATGATATCCAGTCCAATCGCCGGTAAATCAATCTTAAAAGTATAAAAAATTAAAACCCCTATGAATAGAAGAAATTGAATTCCGAATTTCACTAAATTTGAAAGTACTGTGGACAAAGGAACAATCACCCTTGGAAAATATACTTTTCCGAAGATATTTTCATTTGCTTTAAATGCATCTGCAGTGTTCTTAATACAATCTGCAAAATAATTCCAAACCACAATCCCGCTTAAATAAAAAAGAACATGTGGCAAACCGTCTGTTGATATGTTGGCAATATTCCCAAAAATCACCGTAAATACAAGAGTTGTAAGTACAGGCTGAATAATGAACCATAAAGGGCCCAGGATGGTTTGTTTATAGACAGTAACTATATCGCGCTTTAAAAAAAGAAAAACTAAATCTTTATACCGCCATATTTCCCTTAAATTAAGGTTTAACCAATTGGACTTTGGAGTGACAACGAGAGACCAAGGAATATCCTGATTTTTATCCATACTTGTGTTAGTGTTACCTCCAAATCTACAAAAACTATGTAAGCTATTGGAGTGATATTTGCGTGTACACTTTAAATTAGCTGTTCAATAATTTACTAAAACCTATTTTGTATTTTAGCGAAAACTCGATTAATGAATGGTAATTTATTTGAATCCTTAATATTTCTCTAACCGTAATTCCTGATTGATCTAAAAACTGCTTTTAAAAAAAATATATGAATATCAACTTCAATAAAAATGAAGATCATAACCGGCTTCTGGTTTCCACTCTAAATCACAGGCTAAAAGAGGTGAAACTAGGTGGCGGCGAAAAAAGAATTGCAAAGCACCACGATAAAGGCAAAATGACCGCCAGGGAAAGGATTGATTTCCTCTTGGACGAAAAGTCAAAATCTGTAGAAATTGGAGCTTTTGCAGGTGACGGCATGTACAAAGAACACGGCGGCTGTCCCAGTGGCGGAGTAATTGTAAAGATAGGCTATGTATCAGGCAAGCAGTGTGTTGTAGTTGCCAATGATGCCACAGTAAAAGCAGGAGCCTGGTTCCCCATAACCGGAAAAAAGAACCTGCGTGCGCAGGAAATAGCTATTGAAAACCGGCTACCCATTATTTATCTTGTGGACAGCGCCGGCGTATTTTTACCAATGCAGGATGAAATCTTTCCTGACAAAGAACACTTCGGAAGGATTTTTAGGAACAATGCGGTGATGAGCAGTATGGGAATTATCCAGATTGCCGCTGTTATGGGAAGTTGTGTTGCAGGCGGGGCTTATCTCCCTATTATGAGCGATGAATCTATTATTGTTGAAAAAACCGGAAGTATTTTTCTTGCCGGAAGTTACCTCGTGAAAGCAGCGATTGGTGAGAGTGTAGACAATGAAACTCTTGGTGGCGCCACTACTCACAGCGAGATAAGCGGCGTTACAGATTATAAGGTGAAAAACGATTCTGAAGCACTTGATAAGATCAGAAATATCATGGATAAGATTGGCAATTTTGACAAAGCCGGTTTTAGCCGAAAAGCATCTGTTAAGCCTAAAGAAGATGAAAATGAAATCTTTGGGATCCTGCCTAAAAAACGCAGCGATCAGTACGACATGACCGAAATTATTAAACGTCTTGTAGACAATTCGGAATTTGAAGAATATAAAGAAGGCTACGGACAAACAATTATCACTGGCTATGCAAGAATTGATGGTTGGGCGGTTGGAATTGTTGCCAATCAGCGTAAAATCGTAAAAACCAAAAAAGGTGAAATGCAGTTTGGCGGAGTGATTTATTCGGACTCTGCAGATAAAGCCACCCGCTTTATCGCGAATTGTAATCAGAAGAAAATTCCGTTGGTCTTTCTTCAGGATGTTACCGGATTTATGGTAGGCAGCAAGAGCGAGCATGGCGGGATTATTAAGGATGGCGCAAAAATGGTTAATGCGGTAAGCAATTCTGTAGTTCCAAAGTTTACCGTAATAATTGGCAATTCTTATGGTGCAGGGAATTATGCAATGTGCGGTAAAGCATATGATCCCAAACTAATTGTCGCCTGGCCCAGTGCAGAACTTGCTGTTATGGGAGGAACACAGGCCGCAAAAGTACTGGCACAAATAGAGACCGCTGCTATGGCCAAAAAAGGCGAAAAGGTGGATGAGAAGAAAGAAAAAGAAGTCTTTGAAAAACTGAAATCAAAGTATGACGAGCAGACTTCTGCCTACTACGCTGCGGCAAGATTGTGGACAGACGCGGTTATAAATCCCCTGGATACCCGCAAGTGGATTGCTATGGGCATAGAAGCTGCGAACCATGCTCCTATAGAAAAAGATTTTAATATGGGCGTTATTCAGACTTAAATTTAAAATACATGAAAAACCTGTTTTTCTTAATTTTCGCTTTCTTTTTTATAGTACCTGTCAGCAGTTGCCAGGTACTCAGCAATAAAGAAGGAAAATATACTGAAGCTGACAGCCTTCGTGGATCGTTAAGGAAAGAACGTGCTTATGACGTGCTTAAATATCATCTCCAGGTAAGGGTTGTTCCTGAAGATAAATTTATTTCAGGGTCCAATACTATTACCTTCAGGACTAAAGAAAAGCTGCCGGTAATGCAGGTAGATCTTTTTGAAAATATGAAGGTTGATTCTATTATTCGGAAAGGAAAAAAGCTCCAATACAAAAGGAAACATAATGCCGTTTTTGTCGAATTTTCCAATCCTCTCAGGAAAGGCAAAAAAGATTCTATTCAGTTTTATTACTCCGGAAATCCCGTTGTGGCAGAAAGAGCTCCGTGGGATGGCGGATTTGTCTGGAGCGAAGATGAAAAAGGGAATCCGTGGATAGCCGTTGCAGTGCAAGGTACGGGCGCAAGCTTATGGTACCCGAACAAAGACCATCAGAGCGACGAACCTAATGAAGTACTTAGTGAGATTGAAGTCCCAACGGGTTTGACCAACGTTTCCAACGGCAGACTTTTAGGGAGCGAAAAACTGGCAGACGGCTACACCAGGTGGAAATGGAAAGTTTCTAATCCAATAAACAACTACAACGTGGTGGTGAACATCGGAAAATATGCTCATTTTAATGATAACTTTAAAGACCTGGACCTGGATTACTATGTTCTTGAATATAACCTGAAAAAAGCTAAAGAACAGTTTGAACAAGTGAAACCAATGATGGAGTGCTTTTATGAAAAAATGGGACCTTATCCTTTTCCGGAAGACGGTTTTAAACTTGTGGAAACTCCCTACCTTGGGATGGAACATCAAAGCGCAGTGGCCTACGGAAATCATTATATGAACGGCTACCTCGGAAATGATTTATCCGGAACCGGCCACGGGTTGTCCTGGGATTATATCATCATTCACGAGTCGGGGCACGAGTGGTACGGAAATAGTATTACTTCCAAAGATATTGCCGACATGTGGGTTCATGAAGGTTTTACCAGCTATACGGAAGCAATTTTTGTAGAATGTGAGCAGGGAAAAGAAAATGCTCTTGAATACCTGAAAGGTCTCCGAAGAAATATTAGTAATGAAAATCCAATAATTGGAGACTACGGAGTGAATGCTGAAGGATCGGGTGACATGTATGCAAAAGGAGCTAATCTTCTAAACACCATCCGAAGTATATATAAAAATGACGAGTTATGGTGGCAAACCCTTCGGGACTATACTGAAACTTTTAAACATCAAACGGTAACTACACAACAGGTAGAAGATTTCTTCAACGAACCAATAGCGACCAATCTTCAGCCGGTTTTTGATCAGTATCTTAGAGAAACTGCAATTCCCGAACTTCAGCTAAAGCAGGAAGGAGCGACTATTTCTTTCCGATGGGAAGCAGATGTTCAAAATTTTACCATGCCTGTAGACGTACTAATCGATGGCGAAGAAGAACGACTAATCCCTACCGAAAATTGGCAAAAACTGGCAGGCGTTAAGAATATAGATGCTATTGAAGTGAAGACAGAGGAGTTTTATGTGGATGTAAAGAAGTTTGGAGACTGAATACTTTTAAGTTTACAAATTTATGACCCATCTTAAAAAATATGAAATTTTGTAAGTTGGAACATTAATTGTACTTTTAGTAGTGATTGCAATTCAAAAACAATGAATAAAAATATATTAGAAAATATTAATGACAAGTACTTATCCAAAAAGGATAAATCTAAAAAACCGGTGGTTAAATTTCGAACTGTAGAGGACAGAGATTTTTCTTTACTAGGAAAGATTGCTGCTGAAGGCACCAAAAAAGGATTTGAGAGAGCAAAAAAGGTTGCTCATGAAATTGTTATTGTTCAGAACGGAAAACTAATTCGAAAAAAACCAGGCAAACCGAATCAAATTATTTCTAAAATAGAAGAAAGGCAAGTTGAAATTGGAAAAACAATTTCCCTTTAGAAAAACTACTGCTCAATGCCTTCAAATAAAAGGTTAAGGATGTTTGCCGGACCAAATGGTTCTGGAAAAAGCACTGTTTTTAATTGGATTAAAAAAAATTATGATTTTGATTTAGGCATTTATCTAAACGCGGATGAAATAGAAAAAGAACTTAAAAGAAAGAATTTTATTAATCTTTCTGATTATAATCTTGAATCCGAAATTGGAGAAAAATTTAATGAATTTATTTCTTCACATTCTCTTTTTCATAAAGCAAATAATGATGGTTATAAGATTGACCTAACTTTTAAAGATGGCTTAATACTAAATCCTACTTACCATACTCATTCCTACGAGGCATCGATTTTAACGGATTTCCTAAGGCAAGAACTCATTAAATCCGGACAAAAGTTATCTTTTGAAACGGTTATGTCTCATCCTTCTAAAATAGAAACCTTGAAATTTGCACAAGAAAATAATTTCAAAAATTATTTATATTTCATATCCACTGAAAGTTTTGAAATTAATAAATCCAGAGTAAAAGAGAGAGTTCTAATTGGAGGGCATCCTGTTCCTGATCGCAAAATAGAAGAAAGATACTATAGAAGCTTAAAGTTGTTACAAGATGCCATAAAATCTACCTACAGAACATTTATATTCGATAATAGCGAAAATCAATCAAGATTAATTCTTGACATTTATAAATCAAATAAAGTAACCTATAGAAGTGATAGGGTTCCTAAATGGGTGGATAAATACTGTTTGAGAATAGAATAAACTGCACGTCGCATTAACTAAAAGAATTTCAATTGGCATCTAAAAAAAATTACTTCTTATTTTAAAAAAGATAAACCAACTTAATCACGTTTTCCCACCTTAAGCCTTTCATCAACAGGTAAATTTAGAAACTCAGTAACTTCAACTTTCCCAAAGTCTTTATACAGCGGATTCAGAATAATATTAGATTCTATTCCAACAATAGTGGAGGGTACCCGTAAAGCAAAGAAATTTCGGTCTTTGGCCAAATTTGTAAAGATTTCTGTTGTTTGAGCAGAATATGGGTAATTATTCCATTCTTCCGGAAGCTCTTGTAATTCTTCGACAACAAGATCATTTGGAAATTGAATTTTTGCTACCGATATTTCTCTAGGTAGATAGGCAATATTTGCAGAGTGAACATAATATTCCAGTAAGGCCAGTGAAATGTTTTCTGAACAATAAACTGCCCGTGTTCCAACTTCGTTCCACCTCCCTCCAACCTTTTCAGCTCCTAATCCCGATAGCGTTGCATCTTTGTACTTAACATTAGCAATTCTATAGACAATCATTAGCTATACACATTGTACTGAATCCTGACAATCTCGTTCTCCACCATTTCAAATCCAAAACTACTGTCCAGAAGTTCAAACGGAATTTTTCCCCCAAGAGTTTTGGACGGAGTCATTAACCATTGTTTGAAATCCTCTTTGGAATCAAAAACTTCATAGCCCAATCCAAATAATCTCGCCAGTTCATAGATCCTTTCTGAAGTTTCTTTTCCATAAACGCTCCTCTTCTGCATACTACTAATAGATGCGGGCAGAATATGTTCAAATTCTTTTTCGGTAGAACCGGTATCATGTATTAATTGCTTCCAATCTGCCTTTCTCACGCCTTTCCGGATACGGTCAATTAATTCCATCTTATAACCAGGAGCATCTTTCACGTTTAAAATAACCCACGATGGTGAAAATTTAGCAAGATTAGCTTGCTGTCTTCCTTTCTTGGAATTTTCTAAGGTTGCTTCCATATTTAAGATTGTAATATTACTCTTGCATAGTTGTAAATATACAACTATATTTTCTGATAAGCCAGAGATGTATTACCGAAAAAACGGATGCCCGAAAATTGCCATTTTCGACCATTAGCTTTATTCGTGTTAAATAAGAGGACTAACGGACTTTACTTTTAATTGTATTTTCCCGGTGGATTTTTCCAGAAGAAGTTTCTTCAAATTTTTCGATGAGGTATATTTTCTTCGGAACCTCATATTTATCCAAAGTCGGCAGTTTTTCGATCTTTTTCTTCAACCGAAGCAGTAATTCTTCAGAAAAATCACTTTCTACAAATAAAACAAGCTTATCTCCAAGTGAATCATCGGGAATTGAGGTAATAAAAAACCGCTGATCGATCACCGGACTCATTTTCTGCTCTACTTCTTCAGGAAAAATTTTAATTCCGCCGCTATTTATCACATTATCAATCCTTCCCTTCCAATTAAATTTTTTGTAGGTCAAAATATCCACAATATCGTTAGTAATAATAACCTCATCTGAAAGTTTTGGTGCTTTTATCACGAGACAGCCTCTGCTATCTTTGGAAATGTTGATATTGGGAAGTACTTTAAAAGGACGATCCTGCTTCTTTTTGTTAGAATTGAGACGTTTGGCTGCGATATGCGTCACGGTTTCTGTCATTCCGTAGGTTTCATAAACTTTGGTATCTACATCTTTTACCATTTTTTGAATGCGATAGGAAACCGCACCACCGCCCACGATAAGCTTTTTTATAAGATGAAGCCGCCCCACAGAATTATCAAGTTGAAAAGGCGTCATCGCGCAAAAATCATATCGCTTAAAAACCTGGTCCAACGGATTGGAAGACGGTGGAATTAAATCCAGGTGCCAGCCTAAAATCATTGCCCGAACCAACATCATGCGTCCTGCAATATACGTGGCCGGCAAACAAAGTAAAGCGGTTGTTCCTGCCGGCAATTCAAAGAATTTGGAAGTAGCCAGAGCAGAATTTACCATGTGCTCTTTTTTCAGCTTAATTTCCTTTGGATTGCCTGTAGATCCTGATGTTTTACTGATAGTATAAGAAGATGGTTTTAACCAGTCCAGTAGAAAACTCCCGATTTTTTCCTCGTAAGCCTCTCCTTCCTTTATAAAACTATACGCAACCTGGCGCAGTTCAGCATTGGTAAAATACTGTTTGTTAAGTCTGAAGTCCGGATGCGTTTCAGGTACTTTATACTTGTCTGTCATAGCTTAAAATCAAAATTATCTTAATTCTGATTATGGAAAGTTAACAAAATACTATGAAAAGCTTAAGGTTCTTCAGAAAGTTTTAAGGTTTCCGGCTTTTCTACTTTTCCGAAAAGTTTATTCTTCCAATTGGTCCAGCCATACTTTTTGGCAAATATCCCAAGAACCACAGGATAAACTACTAGCAATTCAATAAAGACTTCCCAACCTAATAATTCCGGTGTAGAAATATCTTTAAATACCGAATGGGTCTGGAAAGCTGTATTTTCTGATGTTAATAAAAGGGCTATAAAAAGGTTGTTAGCGGCATGAAAGCCTAAAGCCAGTTCCATCCCTTCATCCATTAATGTGATGATCCCCAGGAGCAAACCTATGCCTATATAGCTGGCCATTATAAAATAGCCGTAGGTAGCAACTTCGGGATTAGCGATATGAAGCCCTCCAAAAATAAGGGAAGTTACTAAAAGAGGTACCCATTTATTCTTTACAAGTGTCCCTATGCCCTGCATAAGATATCCGCGGAAAAGGTATTCTTCAAAACTGGTTTGTATCGGAATAAAAATAACGGCGATTACCAGTAGAATCAAAAACGGAACAAGGTTAAAATTCCACTGAAAATTTTCCGGTTCCAGAAGATATCCTATTAAAATTCCGCCAACTATTAAAATTGCGGTAATCAGGAAAGAAAATATAACCCGCTTCCAGTCTACTCTCTTGCGGGAGGTGGTTAGTGCAAGAATAGGTTGTTGGTGAAGATATTTTACAGCAAAGAACAAAGCTGCCAATCCCACCCCATAAGACAATAGCAGGAGAAACAGGGAAAAATTGGACTCGAGGGAAGTCATCAATTCAGTTTGAGGCATGGCAAACATATTAAACCCCTCTTCCATAAAAACAGCAAAAGTCCAGGGAATCTGCCCTAAAGTTAATCCTATTGCCACAATAATAATTCCGATTATATATCTCCAGAAACCGTAGTGATACTTAAAAGCCTGAGCTATATACATACCTTATTTTATAAATTAAAATTCCAGTCTTTTGCCGGATTATAATGAATTTTACCGTTGTGCACCTCCAACGGGCTATCAAAATTATTAGTATACAAACCGCCCGTTCCCAAGCCCTGCGGGATATACGGCTTTTTAATGTGCGTCCACTGCGAAATTGCGTTCAGCCCTACATTACTTTCCAAAGCACTGGTAATCCACCACCCAACCTTTTCTTTTTCGGCCAGATCCATCCATTGCTGTGTACCTCTGTAGCCACCAATCAAACTCGGTTTAAAAATAATATACTGCGGCCTTATTGTTTGTAGTAGTTCCTCCTTTTTTGTTACATCAAAAACACCAATAAGTTCTTCATCCAGCGCAATTGGGAGCGGAGTCCTGCTGCACAAATTCGCCATTTCTTCAATCTGGCCCTGTTTTACAGGTTGTTCTATACTATGAAGTTCGAATTCACTAAGCTTTTTCAGTTTCTCCAAAGCTTCGGAAGGCGCAAAAGCTCCGTTCGCATCCACTCTCAATTCTATTTCTTCTGAAGAAAATTCTTGCCGGATGTATTTTAAAAGTTGAAGTTCTGAAGAAAAATCTATCGCACCAATCTTCAGTTTAATACAATTAAACCCTGAAGCAATTTTTTCTTCAATCTGGGACCTCATATACGCTTTCTCTCCCATCCAGATAAGACCATTAATGGGAATAGCATCATTTCCTTGTGTAAATTCCGAAGGAAATAATTCGAAAGGATTAGCAGCTTCCAAAGAGCGGAACGCCATTTCCACCCCAAACTGAATGCTTGGAAATTCAATTAACGCTTCCCAAAGTCTCTCCTTACCTAAAGCTACATTCTCACAAGTCCATTTCAGTTTTTCTTCATAATCTGCCCTGTCATCGACGCTTAAACTTCTAAGAATTCCGCACTCACCAATACCTTTCCGGTTGTTGTCATTGATGATAATAAACCAGGTTTCCTTTGTAGTAAGAACGCCCCGTGAAGTTCCACTGGGGCGCTTAAAGTTTAGAATGTACTTTTTGTATTCTGCAGTCATTTAGTGTCCTGGATGGTTGGATTGTTGGATTGTTGGATTGTTGGATTGTTGGATTAAGAAATTACGAATAAAATTCTGATTCAAATGCGACTTTAATAGTAGCACGGAATTTCGATATCATTTTTATTATTGAATCTAATTCCGTTTGTAGAGTTTAAAGATGCTTAGCTTCTATAAAGCCAAGATCATTTGAAATCAGGAGTTGTGTTTCTATCTCATAACAAGAACCTATTGCTATTTCCAGAAACCTACTAAATTCCTTTGACGATTCCCTTGAGGCTCCTTAGGCAATATTAGAGGGAACAGATACACTTGCTCTTCTTAATTGATTAATATAAGGCCAAGCTTTTCTAATTCTGGAAAATCTGCTGTTATTTTATAAAGGTCTTTACAAAAGATGCGACTCTTCTTCCAAATCTCCAACTCTTTAAATCGATGCATCTTTTTGATTTATTATTTCTATATCTAAAATTCCAGCATTCCAAAATTCTAAATAAAAATTATAGTTCTATACTTTCTCCAATCTCCAACAGCATCAGGTCCTTTCCTTTTTCATAGAATTTCTTCTTTGCTTCTTCATGGTCTATCTCTATGTAGCCAAATGTATCATAATGACAGCCTAAAATTTTATCACATTCTACAAAATCACTGGCCACAATCGCGTCGTTTACACCCATGGTAAAATTATCCCCAACCGGAAGAACGGCAAGATCAAGTTTTGTGGTCATAGGAATTAATTTCATATCCATCGTGAGTGCAGTATCCCCGGCAATATAGATGTTCTTATGCTCGCCTTCTATTACAAAACCTCCGGGCTGGCCGCCGTATTTACCATCAGGAAAAGAACTGGTATGGATAGCGTTAACGTATTTAACTTTACCAAAATCAAAATCCCAGCTACCGCCGTGATTCATGGGATGCACCTCAAGACCCTTTTCTTCGTAATGATTTGCTATTTCAAAATTAGCTACGATTACCGCGCCGGTATTCTTTGCTATTTCTTCGGCATCCAGGGTATGGTCCTGATGCGCGTGGGTTAGCAAAATATAATCTGCCTTTAGGTCTTTTATATTAATTTTATCTCTGGAAAGATCATTTCCGGTAATAAAAGGATCTACCAAAACATCTATCTCTCCTATTTTAAGTCCTAAACAATTTTGCCCGTAGAAAGTGATTTTCATAATTAAATAATTTTCAGGTTAAAACCTAAAAATAAGGATTTGAAGAAGGACCTTAAGAAATGTTAGCTATATAATTTTGTTAAACCTGCTTTTACCAGATTTGCCCTATTCCAAAAAGCACGGCAGTTGCAAAAGTTGACAGCGCAAGTTTCTTTAATTCCGGATCCAGGAGAACAGGATTTTCATTCTGCTTAAGCCGCTTTAAATGAAACACAAGCGGAAGAAATGCCAGCACATATAAGAAATCATCAACTCCCTCAAAATTTCTAATCGTGTAAAGTATCATTAAAACAAAGGCGGAGATTATCAGAAAATAATGATATTTTTTGGCCGCCTTTCCTCCTATTTTCACCACCAACGTATTTTTACCGGCTTTCTCATCAGAAATTCTATCACGCATGTTGTTCAGGTTCAACACTCCCGCACTAAAGAAGCCGAATGCTGAAGCTGGCAAAAGCACATCCCATTCCATTTGATGGATATAAAGAAAATAAGATCCGTAGACCGCCACTATTCCGAAGAAAATAAAAACGAAAAGATCGCCCAGGCCACGATAACCGTAAGCAGATTTACCAACGGTATATTTTATGGCTGCCACTATTGCGCCAATACCCAGGAAGAAAAAAAGCAGTGCTGTAAAAACTTTTTCAGTCCCGAATGCGGCGTAAATAAGCAGGACGGCCAAAATTAAAGTAATAACCGCAGTTATTATTATTCCGGCAAGCATTTCCCTCTGGCCAATTATCCCGCTTTGCAGCGCCCGCATTGGTCCAACCCTGTCTTCATTATCTGTACCTTTTACCCCGTCTCCATAATCATTTGCGAAATTGGAAAGCACTTGCAGACCTAAAGTAGTGGCAAGGGCAAGGCTAAAAATAACAATATTAAAAAATCCCTTTTCTACAGCAATTGCAGTACCTACAAGAATTCCGGAAAGAGACAATGGTAGAGTTCTCAATCTCGCAGCTCCAATCCAGGTCTTAACTTTTTTCATGAATTAGTGCATTATTTTTACCAGTAATTCCTTCAGCAAATCTCCGTGTGAGGTATTTACGGTCCCCACTCCTTTGCTCTTAACATCGGTCTCATGCAGCAGGCTAATCACGCCGCTTACTTTTTTCATGGGATAATTCCTGGCACCCGTAGAGTAATCACTCACGAAATACGGATTAATTTTTAATTGCCGCGCCACGTTTCCTTTGGACTTATCTGAAAGGCCGTGATATTGCAGTAATTGTGAAAAGTAGGAGAATAACAGCGAAATGGTCACCACCAGAGGATTATCCTTTGGGTTCTGGGCGAAGTAATTTATAATACGATGGGCTTTTAAAGTGTCCTTCATGCCCACCGCTTTTCTTAGCTCAAAATTATTAAAATCTTTACTTATCCCTATATTTTCTTCTATTAATTCGGGAGTAATTTGTGTTCCTTCGGGAACTATTAACTGAAGCTTTTGCAGCTCATTTTCAATTTTCCCCAGGTCATTTCCCAAAAATTCCACCAGCATTTGCGCTCCTTTGGGAGAAATGCTGTAGTTCCTGGTTTTAAGCGTGATTTGGATCCACTCTGCAACCTTATTCTCATAGAGACGTTTGCTTTCAAAAATTACGCCCGACTTTGCAACGGCTTTATACAGCTTTTTCCGCTTATCAATTTTCTTGTATTTGTAGCACATCACAAGCGTGGTGGTAGGCTGCGGGCTTTCTGCATATGCTGTAAACTGTTCTATAGTCCTGGAAAGATCCTGCGCCTCCTTCACAATTACCACCTGCCGCTCTGCCATCATAGGATAGCGTTTTGCATTGCTCACAATCTCATCTACCGTGGTATCGCGCCCGTACATCACGATCTGGTTAAAACCTCTTTCCTCCTCCTGCAACACATTATCAGCAATAAAATCGGCAATTTTATCTATATAATACGGCTCTTCCCCCATTAGAAAATACACAGGTTTTATATTTCCGCTTTTTATGCTGTTAACAATTTGCCTTGCTTCTTCCATTCGTAAATTTGGAGTCTTTTCAACCTGCCTATTCTTTTCAGAATTTCGTGGAAGGGTTCTTTATTCTTTCTTATTTTTGGCGCTATGCAAGAGTTGAATTTCCCGCGGTATAGCTTTCGGTTCAAAAATAATCAAAATAAAACAGCTGTTTTTGACAAACTACGGAAAAAATTCGTCATCCTTACTCCGGAAGAGTGGGTGAGACAAAATTGTGTAAGGTTTTTAACTGAAGAAAAAAATTACCCGGAGAGCCTTATAAATGTTGAAAAACAACTGAAGCTGGGTGACCTGGTAAAACGGTACGATATTGTGGTTTTTAACCGCAACGGTAATATTCACCTTATTGTGGAATGTAAAGCTCCAAAAATCAGAATTAACCAGGACACTTTCGACCAGATCGCGAGGTATAATTTAAATCTGGACGCTACTTATTTAATGGTGACCAACGGAATTAACCATTACTATTGCCAAATGGATTATAAGGCAGAAAAATATAATTTTTTGAAAGAACTTCCTCCTTTTCAGCAAAACGAACAGTAAAATTAAACATGAAAATTGCAGTAGTCATCTTAAACTGGAACGGAAAAGAACTTCTGAAGAAATTTCTTCCCTCTGTGATCTCCCATTCTGCGGAAGCTACAGTTTATGTGGCAGATAATGCATCTACAGATGATTCTATTGAGTTTCTACGGAAGAATTTCCCGCAGGTAAGTATTATTCAGAATGAAATAAACGGAGGATATGCCAAAGGTTATAATGATGCTCTTCGCAACTTAGATGAAGATATTTTTATTCTGCTAAACAGCGATATTGAAGTGACTGCAGGCTGGCTAAGGCCGATAATTGACGTTTTTGAGCATGCACCAAAAGTAGGCGCGGTACAACCAAAAATTCTTGATTTTAATAATAAATCCTACTTCGAGTATGCCGGTGCGGCAGGTGGTTTTATAGACAAATATGCTTATCCTTTTTGCCGTGGAAGGATTTTTGAAGAAATTGAGAAGGATAAAGGGCAGTACGACCAGGATGAAACGATCTTTTGGGCCAGTGGTGCCTGTCTGGGCATCCGGAAAGAGGCTTTTTTAGAAGCAGGTGGTTTTGATGAGGATTTTTTTGCCCACCAGGAAGAAATTGATCTTTGCTGGAGATTGTATAATCTCGGTTACAGCATAATATATGCCTCAAAATCAACAATTTACCACGTAGGCGGTGCTACTTTAAGCAGCATTAACCCTATGAAGACATTCTTTAACTTCAGGAACAGTCTTTACTTAATTACCAAAAATGTACCATCTCCACAAGTTACATCGGTATTAATAATTAGAATGCTCCTGGACGGGATCGCTGCTTTCCGGTTTTTGGGACAGGGCAAATTCAATCATTTTTTCGCTGTTTTCCGGGCACATATGAGTTTTTACTCATCGTTTTCAGCAATGTGGAAAAAGAGAAAAAAATTTCCTAAAAAAGGACAATATTTCAGAATAAGATCTGTTGTATATGCGCACTACCTTCGGGGAAGTAAGAAATATTCAGAAATTTAAAAATCTGCGTGAAAGAAATGTTAAATTCGCTTTTTAAGACAGATATTTTTTGATACTTTTGGAATCATCTAACATTAATAATAATATTTTCAAGTTATGAAAAAATTCATGCTTTTATCGGCAACAGCCGCTATTATGCTTTCCTCTTGTGTTTCTCAAAAGAAATATGCAGAACTGGAGACTAAGCAAAGAGAAACCCAGGACCAACTTAATACAGCCACTGTTAAACTTAATTCCTGTCTCGACGAGAAAGAAAGACTTAATAGCCAGGTATCAACCCTTAATAATACTAATGCCGCTTTATTGAACAACGTGGGAGATTTGGCCACTTTGTCTAAGAAAGAAGCAGAAAACCTTGAGCGTTCTTTAGAAAGCATTAAGGAAAAAGACATGGCCATCAAGAACATGCGTGATGCTATAAACAAAAAAGATTCTGTTACCCTTGCATTGGTTACCAGCCTTAAAGGTGCTTTAGGTAATATGAGTGATGAGGATATCGAAATTAATGTTGAAAAAGGAGTGGTTTACGTATCTATTTCAGATAAACTTTTATTTGAGAGTGGACGATACAATGTAACTAGCAGAGCAAAAGAAGTTCTGGGAAAAGTTGCCACTGTAGTTAAGAACAAGCCGGACATCGAGTTTATGGTTGAAGGCCATACCGATGATAATCCTATAAGCAGCGGAGTTATTGAGGATAACTGGGATCTTAGTGTAAAAAGAGCAACTTCTGTGGTTAGAGTACTTCAGGATGAGTTTGGTGTTGAGCCCGCCCGTATGACTGCCGCAGGTAGAAGTTATTATATACCTGTTGCAACAAATGAAACTGCTGAAGGTCGTGCTAAAAACAGAAGGACAAGAATTGTAGTGCTTCCTAAACTTGATCAATTCTACGGAATGATTGAAGAAGGAATGAAAGAAGCAAGCGCAGCTTCTCAAGACTAATAAAGTAGTTTACAACATAGGAATTGAAAAGCCCCGTGATAATTATCATGGGGCTTTTTGTTTTATACATATTTAGAGCTTTAAGTACTCTTGGAATTTATGGCTTGGTTAAATAATTCTCACCGAGATTTCCATAATGGCTGTTTTAATTCATTATTATTCAAAACAATGTCATAAACGTTAATAATTTTAACATGATTCCCGCTATTACTATGAGCAGCAAATTATATATTCGCCTTTTCAAATTTTAACCATAAAGAAAATGAAACGCACAAAAATTAGAGTAGCTCTTTTAACATTAGCCCTGGGAATGGCAACAGTTTCCTGTGAAACAGATGCAGTAGAAGAACTTGGAAGTAATCCTGCCAATACATCCATGACAGATATAAATTGTTTTGCAGAACTTAAGCCTCAAGATGCAAAAGTGGTAGTTGCTAAAACAAGTGAAAATCTGGGAGTATCATTTCGTAATGCTGTAGAACCGTCGGAATGTGGATCAACTGAGCTTGCCACTGTTCAAAATAAATACATTACGGCTATTATCCAAGACCCCGTTGCTCTGGCCAATAATGGTCTTTACTCAGATCTTAATTATTATTACAGTTACCTTTTAAACCAGGGTGAGCAGTATTTTGGTGAGGATGGAGATTACACGAAACTAATGGTTAAAAGACAACGAGAATTAACTAAATTCTGGGATATGCCAGTTGAAATTCGGGTAAATGGGCAGCATACGGCAAACCTGAATGACAGAGATGTACTTGCAGAAGTTTTTGAAACATTCTTCGGTTTTACTATAGATGGTGTATTCGTCCCTCTAACTACAGAACAAGCTTATGCACAGGCCGATATGATTTTAGAACTAAACGAAAGTTCTCCTAATTTACCGGAAAACCCTTATTTTGCAACAGATGGATTTGCTTCTTCTAATCGTACCATTGTTATTGGAGATGGATTGACAGGATGGCTGGCTGAAACTGGTGTAGATGAAGGTATCGTATGGACCGGTATTCTTGCTCACGAATGGGCGCACGAAATTCAGTTTTTAAATTATGGAGACTGGTACCCTAATGGTGCCGCAGAAGATCCCGCTGCTGATACCAGATATACTGAGCTTGAAGCCGATTTTATGGCCGCTTATTACATGACACATAAAAGAGGGGCTACTTACAACTGGAAAAGAGTTGAAGACTTCTTTAACCTATTCTTTCAAATTGGAGATTGTAGCTTTGCCAGTCCAGGTCACCACGGCACTCCTCTTCAAAGACTGGAGGCAGCCCATCTGGGATATGAACTTGCTCAAGATGCTCAGAAAAAAGGACATATCTTAACACAAGAAGAAGTTCATGAAGCTTTTGCTTCTATTGTTCAAAGTATTGTTGGAACAGAATTGGCAAAACAATAAAAGGATTATTGTAACACCGTAAAAAACAAAGCCTTCTGAAAAATCAGAAGGCTTTGTTTTGTCTAGCGCGCATTTGTCGCTTCTTGACCTTTTCACATAATCTCTATACTACCTTTACCCTCCCGTATCACCTCTGGGGTTGCAGTGGTTAAATCTATAACTGTGGATGGAATATTATCACCAAAACCGCCGTCAATGACGATATCTACAAGCTTATCCCATTTTTCTTTTATTAACTCAGGATCTGTAGTATATTCTAAGACTTCATCATCATCTTTTATAGAGGTTGAAACAATTGGATTGCCCAATCCAGATACCAAAGCCTTGCAAATATTATTATCTGGCACTCTAATGCCAACCGTTTTCTTTTTCTTAAAAACGTTTGGCAGGTTATTATTCCCCGGAAGCACAAAAGTATAAGGACCAGGAAGGCACCTCTTTAAAATTTTAAAAGTAGCGGTATCTATTTGTTTCACGTAATCTGAAAGGTTACTTAAATCTTCACAAATAAATGAGAAATTCGCTTTGTCCAGTTTTACCCCCTTTATCTGTGCAATTTTTTCAAGTGCTGCAGTATTTGTGATATCACATCCCAAGCCGTACACCGTATCTGTAGGATATATTACCAACCCTCCATTTCTTAAAGTATCGACTACCTTTTTAATCTTATTTTGCTCAGGATTTTCGTTGTAGATTCTTAGTAATTCCGCCATAGATAAATTTTTTATTTAAGTTTTACTCATTCCGGTAATTGGCAAAAATCATACTTTTCCTACCTCACTCTCAAGCTTTAAAACTTTGCTACCATCTTCCTGTTCAATAAAAAGAGCTTTATCACCTTCTTTGCCATTACGGGTAATTTCACTACCGTTAATAGTTTTGGTGATTTTGCTGGTATAAGTCGATTTTATTTTGCCCCTGGCCATGCCATTGCCCCATTTCCAGGTTACATTACTACCTTCCCGTATCATTTTTTCTTTTGAATATAGAAATAATGAAACAGATAAAAAGCCTCTATAACAGAAGTTTAACTGAAATAATTACTAAGAAAGTAGCTTAAGTTTAGCAAAACGGAGTAGCAGATTTTTAATGCCTCCGTTCTCAAAATCGATCTCTGCTTTTTGATCCTGGCCCACACCTTCTACTTTCAGTACCTTTCCTTTTCCAAAGCGCATGTGTTCCACTTCATTGCCTTGTGTTAAGTTAACCGACTTTGTTGCTTTTGCCGGTTCTGGAGAAGCAGGTTTTAACTTCCGTAGTTTTTGTAACTGTTGTTCTGTGGGTTTGTGAGCAGGCGGCGGAGTCCCTTTTTTTGGTTTTGTTTGCCTTAGTTTGCTCTTGTCTACCTCTCCAAAAATATCGGTATCTATAAGCGGCTTATATTTGTAATCATCCTGCGGAACAAGGTAATCCAGAAATTTATCGTCTATTTCTTCAATAAATCTGCTGGGTTCGGCATCTACAAGTTTGCCCCATCTGTAGCGGGATTGCGTATATGTGAGATAAGCCTGGGTTTCTGCCCGGGTTAGTGCAACATAAAACAAGCGCCGCTCTTCTTCCAGCTCGCTTCTGGTATTCATACTCATTGCTGAAGGAAATAAATCTTCTTCCAATCCTACGATGTACACGTATGGAAATTCAAGTCCCTTGGCGAGGTGGATAGTCATTAATGCTACCCGGTCTTCATCTGAAGTATCCTTGTCCATATCTGTAGCTAAGGCCACATCCTCAAGAAATTCGGCTAAAGATCCCGAAGAATCTGCCAGTTCCTTTTGCTCCTCCACAAAATCCCTGATTCCGTTTAAAAGCTCTTCAATATTTTCAATCCTGGCAATTCCTTCCGGCGTACCGTCTTTTTTTAATTCCTGAACGAGTCCGGTTTTTTTGGTAACCGTATCCGCAACCACAAAAGCATCTGCATTTTCACTCAGGATCGTGAAGCTTTTGATCATATTCACGAAATTCTCCAGCTTGTTCCGTGTGCTTTTATTGATCTTCAGATCCAGGTGATCCAGGTTTTCAATTACTTCAAAAATGGATCTTCCGTATTGATTTGCAGCTATACTTAAACGGTCCATCGTCGTTTGCCCTATCCCGCGGGCTGGAAAGTTAATGATCCGCTTCAGCGCTTCTTCATCTTTAGGGTTTATAAGCAACCGTAGATAAGAAAGGATATCCTTAATTTCTTTTCGCTGATAAAATGAAAGTCCGCCGTAGATCCGGTAAGGAATATCACGCTTCCGCAGTGCGTCCTCCATGGCCCTGCTCTGTGCATTAGTCCGGTAAAGAATCGCAAAATCGCCATTAGCTAACTGGTTCTGCATTTTTGTTTCGAAGATGGAACTCGCCACAAAACGTCCCTCTTCCCCGTCTGTAAGCAAACGGTTCACCACTATTTTAGGACCATCGTCATTAGCTGTCCAGACTATTTTTTCAAGCTTGGTCTTATTTTTGTCAATTATCGAGTTTGCCGCGTTCACAATATTCTTTGTAGACCGGTAATTTTGCTCTAGCCTGTACATCTGCACATCCTCGTAATCCTTCTGAAAGTTCAGGATGTTATTGATATTCGCTCCGCGAAAGGCGTAGATACTCTGCGCATCATCGCCCACCACACAAATATTCTGAAATTTATCAGACAGCGCTTTTACGATCAAATACTGCGAATGGTTGGTATCCTGGTACTCATCAACCAAAATGTACCTGAACCTGTTCTGATATTTTTGTAACACTTCAGGAAAACGGTTCAGCAACTCATTGGTCTTCAGCAGTAAATCATCAAAATCCATCGCACCGGCTTTAAAACAACGGTCCACATAAGCCTTATAAATTTCACCCATTCGGGGTTTTTTGGACATGGCATCTGCTTCCTGCAATTCCTGATTCTGGAAATATGCTTTTACCGTAATAAGACTGTTTTTATAGGAAGATATCCTGTTATAAACCTGCTTATATTTATAGACATCCTTGTCCAGGCGCATATCTTTAATAACCGCCCTTATCACACTCTGGGAATCCTGAGTATCATAAATGGTGAAATTTGAAGGATAACCTAATTTATCTGCTTCAAAACGCAATATTTTAGCAAAAATAGAATGGAAAGTGCCCATCCACAGGTTTTTTGCCTCACTGCTGCCAACAATTTTGGAAATCCTGTTTTTCATTTCCCTTGCCGCTTTGTTGGTAAAAGTAAGTGACAAAATATTAAAAGGATCCACTCCCTGGCTCATCAGGTAAGCAATACGGTAAGTAAGCACCCGCGTTTTTCCAGATCCTGCGCCGGCAATAACAATCATTGCACCATCCTTTTGCAGTACCGGCGCACGCTGCGCTTCGTTTAATTCAGCTAAATAAGATTCCAATTTTCCTCCTTCTTTTAAGGCGTGAATTTAACCAAAAAAGCACGTTTTAAAAAACAGGAAGGCCCTTCTTGTAAATAAAACCTCTTTGAATAATTATGAGCTAGTTTATATTTTGAATATCTTTAGCTAAACAGGTGGTTTACGCTGGAAAATCAGCATAAGATACCACAGAAGGAAAAGTGCTGCGTCATGAAACATTATATGCTGATAATTGCCATTTTTCTATCTCAACTTTTTTTCGCACAGGATTTTGCTCAAAAGCGCATCATAGAAAAGTATGGTGACAGCTATGAAATACCTTTTGCCGAATTTAAAACAGATACTTCTGCACTGCTAAAAGTAGTTTTTAATGTAAGCCGCTCTTCAGAAAACCAGGAACAACCAAACGAACTTTTTGAAGCCGCAGCACGCCTTATCAATATGCACTACAATGCTGGAGCAAATCGAAATAACCTGAAAATTGCTTTGGTAGTTCATGGAGCTGCCGCCAACGATGTTCTTAATACTGAAACTTACCTGCGTAGAACTGCAACTGCCAATACTATTGTAAATATCAATGTAGCTCTCTTATCTGCGCTGGCACAAGAAGGGGTTGAAATCATCCTATGTGGCCAGACTGCGTTGTATCGTGACATAAAACAATATGATGTTCACCAGGACGTGAAATTTGCCCTTTCGGCAATGACAGCCCTGGTGCAGTTACAAAATGAAGGCTACCACCTCATCAATTTTAACTAAACCCATAACATGAAGTACAAATTATTCTTAGCGTTTTCGATTTTCGGATTTGGATTATATGCCCAATCTGATATTCAACTGGAACAGCAAATTGAAAATATTGAAGATAAAGTAATTACATGGAGAAGAGATTTTCATCAAAACCCCGAGCTTTCTAATCGCGAATTTAAAACTGCTGAAAAAATAGCAGCCCATCTTGAGCGGCTGGGGATGAAAGTGCAAACTGAAGTCGGAAAAACCGGGGTAGTAGGAATCTTAAAAGGTAAAAATGAAGGGAAAACAGTCGCGCTTCGTGCAGATATTGATGCCCTGCCTGTAACCGAAAGGAACGATCTCCCTTTTAAATCTGAAGTTACCACAGAATTCTTAGGCGCGGAAACAGGTGTAATGCATGCCTGCGGGCACGATACCCATGCCGCTATTCTTATGGGTGTTGCTGAAATCTTATCAAATCATAAAGACAAGATCAACGGTACGGTTAAGTTTATTTTTCAGCCTGCCGAGGAAGGTCCGCCACCAGGAGAAGAAGGTGGAGCGGCATTAATGATAAAAGAAGGTGTGCTCACAAATCCTGATGTTGATGCTATTTTTGGTTTACATATAGATTCTGAAGTTCCTGTGGGAACCATTACTTATAAACCTGAAGGAACTATGGCCGCAGTGGAACGCTTTGTAATTAATGTAAAAGGAAAACAAACGCACGGTTCCCAACCCTGGTCAGGAATTGACCCGGTAATGATTTCAGCAAAAATTATTGATGGACTGCAAACCATTATTAGCCGGGAAGCAAAATTAACAGATGCCGCCGCGGTAATCACCGTCGGAAAAATTTCCGGGGGAGTCCGTTTCAATATTATCCCGGAATCGGTGGAAATGATTGGGACGGTTAGGACACTGGATCCCGCGATGAAAGAACTTATTTTAAGAAGAATGAACGAAATGGTGCCCGCTATTGCTGAAGCTTATAATGCAAAAGCTACGATTAAGATTGAAAACAAAACTTCTATCACTTACAATGATCCTGAATTAACTAAAAAAATGCTCTCCACGCTTCAGAAAGTTGCCGGAAGTGAAAATGTAAAACTGGTGAAAGCAACTACCGGAGGTGAAGATTTTTCATTTTTTCAGGAAAAGGTTCCCGGATTATATTTTTTTCTTGGAGGAAAACCCTTAAATTCAGATAAGGCGGCACCGCATCATACCCCGGACTTCTTTATAGACGAAAGCGGCTTGCTTTTAGGGGTAAAAGCAATGTCGCAATTGGCGTTGAATTATTTAAATCAACAGTGATGAATGAAGTTTTAGAATTTTTGGGATCAATAAGTTGGTGGGCCTGGATATTGATTTTCCTGGTTGCCGTGGCTATTAAAGATATTTTTTTTAATAAAACTCATATTATAAAACACAATTTTCCTGTTGTGGGTAATCTAAGGTATATGCTGGAAAGTATAGGCCCGGAGCTGCGCCAGTACATCGTGGCCAGCAACAGGGAAGAACTTCCATTTAACCGTGGGGAACGCGGCTGGATCTATGCCTCCTCCAAAAACGAAAATAATTATGAAGGTTTTGGGACAGACAGGGACATTTACGGCAATCACTACATATTTGTAAACAATGCAATGATGCCCTTTCGAATGGAAAAAAACCATTTTAACCACGAGGATCCTACATTCATTGCCTGCGCAAAAGTAATGGGGCTTTATCATAAAAGAAGGCGCCCTTTTCGCCCGGCTTCAATAATCAATGTTTCTGCAATGAGTTTTGGTTCCCTCTCTGCCAGGGCCATAGAATCTCTAAACCGCGGATGTAAAAAAGCTGCTGCTTTTCACAATACCGGGGAGGGCGGGATTTCCAGTTACCACAAAAAAGGAGCCGATGTGGTCTACCAGATTGGGACTGCTTATTTTGGCGTAAGGGATGAGAATGGCAACTTCAGTAAAGAAAAGCTTATAGCGCTGGTAGATGAGAATCCGCATATAAAAGCTATAGAAATTAAGCTTTCACAAGGAGCAAAACCCGGAAAAGGCGGGGTTTTGCCGGCTTCAAAAATTACAGAAGAAATTGCTGAAATCAGGCATATACCTCTGAACAAAGATGTACTGTCCCCGCCAAACCACACTGCCTTTGAAAACACGAGAGAACTTGTAGATTTTATTGAAGAAATAGCAGAAGCCACAGGGCTTCCTGTAGGAATAAAGTCTGCCGTGGGACAACTCAAACAATGGGAAGAACTGGCAGACCTTATGCAACAAACAGGAACCGGTCCCGATTTTATAAGCATAGATGGTGGAGAAGGCGGTACAGGAGCGGCACCTCCAAGTTTTGCAGATCACGTTTCCCTTCCTTTTATCTATGCTTTTTCTGAAGTTTATAAAATATTTGTAAATCGGGGAATTACCGAAAGGATAGTTTTTATTGCCAGCGGAAAACTTGGCTTTCCCGGCAAAGCCGCTATGGCGATGGCATTGGGAGCAGATTGTATAAGCGTTGCACGGGAAGCAATGTTAAGTATTGGCTGTATCCAGGCCCAGGTGTGCCATAACAATACATGCCCAAGCGGGGTTGCCACTCAAAATAAATGGCTACAGGCAGGAATAAATGTTAAGGATAAATCTGAAAGGGTAAATTATTACTTCACAAAATTCAGAAAAGAATTACTGGAAATTACCCATGCCTGCGGATATGAACATCCCTGCCAGATAAATATGAGCGATGTACAGATTAATTTAAGTGACAAGACATTGGTTGCCACACTGGAAGAAACTTTTTGTTACCAAAAGGCAGAAGTTGAATTTACTTCTGTACAGGAGCATGTGGATTCACCCTACCTGGGAGGAAAAATTAAAGCCAAAGAAGTAACCACAAAAGAAGCAGAAACAGAGGACACTTCGGTTTACGATAAGAATAATAATACCAAAACAGAAGATAAATCCTGATTTTATTTACTTTTGAAGGCTTTGAAGTTTAACAAATCAGAATTAGAACAATAAATATGACCGGGGATCTAACACAGCTTCTTTTCAGTATCCTGCCTGCCATAATTGTAGGTGCCGTAGCTTTCTATTTTTTTCATACCAATTCCAGAAATGAAGAGTCCAGAAGAATTTATCTTCTGCACAGGGAAAACCAGAAAACAGCCCTACCCATAAAATTACAGGCTTATGAACGGATGACGTTGTTCCTGGAGCGAATTTCCCCTGGAAAAATCCTTTTTAGGGTAAAACCGGTAAGTGAAGACGCCAATGCTTATGCAAATTTGCTCATAAACACCATAGAACAGGAATTTGAGCATAACCTGGCACAACAAATCTATGTTACTGCAGATTGCTGGGACTACATAAAAACAGCAAAAAACGCGACCATAGGTTTAATCCGAAAAGCAGCTTCCAGGGAAGAAGTAGAATATGCAGATAAATTAAGGGAAGTGATCCTTACTTCACTTATCGAAAAACAAGCTCCTACAGATGCCGCGCTGGCCTTTATTAAAAAGGAAGTAAGGAAGATTATTTAAACGAAAACCGGCTAAAGAAACCCTTTGATTTCTTTTTCTCTTCGTTTCGGAGTTTTGCATATTCAAAACCCTGCTGCCACCACGCTGTCATGTCCTTTTTATTAAATACGAGAGAATTTTCGGTGAGTTTTGTTGGCGTATAGTAAATATTCAGTTTTACCTGTTTATTAAGTGCTGCCAGTTTACCTTCAATAATATCGTGGTACTCCACCTGGTCCAGTAAAAATCCAAAAAGGTTCATCATTAAAGAAAAAGGATTTTTCCCCAGCACTTTATTGTATTCCATATTTTCGGCTTCCAGGATAACCGCGTCAATTTCTTTAGCGCCACGCTTTACCGCTTCCCTAATTGGAACAACGCAACCTAACCCACCATCGGCATACTCGCAGCCATCTTTCGTGGCAAGGCTCATAAAAGGAATATAATTACAGCTTATCCAAATCCAGTCACAAAAATCGTCATAAGAGAAATCGTGGATGGATTTATATTCCACCCGGTTCTTGGAGAGATTGGAAACAGTTACTACCACATCCTTAACTTTGGACCTCAGCGATTCAAAATTTTCTTCAGTAAAATGTATCCTGATGTGCTTTTTCAGGTTCTTGCTCTCACCAAACGTACGCTTGCGCTTCATAAACTGCCAGAACATGTTTGGATAATTGATGGTAATATATTCGCGTCCATCTTTTTTCTTTACAATAAAGGGATTAACGCTGAAAATTTTATGCTGATTTACATTGGTATAAATTTCATGGACCTTTTCAATATTACCATCGGCGAGATGAGGAATTAAGAGACTTCCCGTAGAAGTTCCCAGGTAAAGATCGTACTTCTTCTTCTCTTCTTCTATAAGATATTGTGCTACTCCACCCGCAAAAGCTCCTTTACTACCTCCTCCCGAAATTACCAGTGCCCGCATTAAATTTCAATTTGATTAACTTCCTCGTTCTTCCTTTTCGCATAATTATAACCACTTTTCCACCAGACCTTCATTTTCTTTTCATCAAAAATAAGGGAATTGGTAGTCAATACTGTAGGAGTATAATAGAAATTAATGATCACATCTTTATTTGCCGCCGCAAATTTTCCGATTTTAATATTTTGGTGTTCAATCCTGTCCAGCATAAATTGAAATAAAGTCGTTATCAAAGAAAAAACGTTTTTGGAAGGCATGCGGTTTAAATAATTCACTTCGGTCTGCAGGATAATAGCATCAATTTCTGTCGCACCACGTTTAATTGCTTCTTCTATAGGAACCATAGAACCCAATCCGCCATCGGCATATTCGCAGCCCTCCTTTTGCACTAAGCTCATAAACGGAGTATAATTTCCAGAAATCCAGATCCAGTCGCAAAAGTCTTCGTAACTAAAATCTTTAATTGATTTATATTCCACGTCGTTAAGCGATAAATTCGAAACGGTGACCACAATATCTTTCGAACTTTGCTTCAGCTTTTTAAACTCTTCAGGAGAAAGCGTTTTTGTGATCAGATCCCTAAGATTTTTACTTTCGCCGAAGGTTTTTCTGCCCTTCAGTAAATTCCGGAATACATTAAAATGATTGATGCTAATCTGATCAAAACCATGTTTTCTTTTAATCAGAAAAGGTCGGTTGCTAAAAATATCTGACTGTTTTACTGAAGTAAAAACATCCTGAATCTTTTCGGTTTTATTGAGTGCCAGGTGAGAAATAAGCAGGCTTCCGGTAGAAGTACCAAGGTAAAGATCGTAATCCCTGTCCAGTTCTTTTATAAGATATTGCGCCACACCACCTGCAAAAGCGCCTTTACTACCTCCTCCTGAAATTACCAGTGCCTTCATCTAATTATTCAATTTTGTCTGTAAAAATTGCTGTTGCTTCTCCGGAACTTCTTCAGCTAAAGACCTGAATTTTTCCCGGTATTCCTCTTGCTTTAAAAGTTCTTCCAGCAATTTTTTAGAATAATTCCGGAAACCCGATGTTTGGTGCTGTGTTCCCTGCAGTAAATCTTTCAGGTTCTTATCTGTAAACGCATTAAGCTGATAAAGGTAGCCGAAGGCATTTTGCCGCGTTCCGAAGTAATAATAAGGAGAAGTATACTTACTTAATTCCTGAAAAATCTCCTGGTTTTTTTCGGGCTGAAAATTTGGAGTTGCTAAATTTAAAGCCAGCCATAAGGTTTCAACATTTTTATCCATAAAACCCGTTATCCCCCCGGTCCTTTCCAGGTAAGTATTGCGACTTTTGGGAAACTGCATCCATAAATTGTAAAGCGCGGTTTCTTTGGTGAGGTAAGAATCATCTTTCAAAAGCGATTCATAATCAGGCTTTAATTCCGTCGGAATTTCATCCATACTCATCGCTATCGCTTGCCTTACATACAAATTATTGGTTTCAAACGCTTTCTCATAAAGCATTATAGCTTCTTCTGAAGTATTCCCTGCCAGTTGAAACACCACTTCCTGACCAATATAATCGTTTACCGGAAAATCTAGTGCAGCATTTAAATTGGCAAATTTCTGGCTTAACGGAACTTCCCGCAAACCGGCAATGGCAAGATAATCTGTGATAAACTGAGATTTCTTCAGCGAATTTAAAGCATCGGTTGCTTTAAAAGCCGACTGTTTTAGCCAGTTATCTATAAAACCGGAAAGATCCTGACCCGAGGTTTTTTCGACTTCAGCAATAAAATTATCGGTAGTTACCGTACTGTATTTGTACTGGTTCAAATAATTTCTCACCGCCTCATTAAACGCCTCTTCCCCTACTCTTTCGCGTAAAATATGCAAGGCCCAGGCTCCTTTTTGATAGAAAGTTAGCGAACTCGCTCTGGCATTTAAAACCGCTTCTCCTTTGCCGGCGTCACTCATCTCTCTTAACTGCTCTGCACTTTCGTACAATTTCCAGTAATAATAGTCTTCGCCGAAGATTTGCTTTTCGGCCAGCAATGCATAAAAAGTGGCAAATCCTTCGTGCAGCCAGTGATCTTTGCTCCCGGTTTCTGTCACCAGATTGCCAAACCACTGGTGCGCCAGCTCATGAGCATTCACATTTACATAATTGCGATCGTTAAAACCTGTAGAATCCACCATAAAAACGTTCGAAAATATAGTGGTTCCCGTATTCTCCATTCCAGCATATAAAAAATCCTGAACCGGCACCTGTTTGTAATTCTGCCACGGATAATCAACGCCAATTTCCTGTTCCAGGAAATCAAATATTTCTGTGGAATAGCGGTAAGTGGGTTCTGCTTTTAAAGAATCTTCAGGTTCATAGTAAAGCAGCATTTCTATTCCGGAAGAAGTTAACATCTCCTTTTCGCGGTAATTTCCTGCAGCAACGGCCACCAAATAACTGCTCATTGGCTGCTCCATATCGAAGCTCCATTGCACAACAGAATCGTTTAAAACTTCTTTTTCCTGAAGCACACCATTGGCAATGACCTCATAGCCCGGTATAAACCTAAACTGCAGGTCGAAAATTGCCTTTTCCTGCATGTCATCAAAACTCGGCAACCAGTGCGAAGTGTACCTTCCCTGCCCCTGTGTCCAGACCTGTCGTGGCGCTTGTACAGCAGCAGGTGAATTCCAATTGATGAAATACATCGTCTGTTTTGGAGTTGCAGCATACTTCAAAGTAAGTTGATTCCCTTCAGAAGGTCGAAAATTGCCTTTTATCCATAGTCGTCTGCCACTATTGCTGAATTCAGCTTTTTTTCCATTCAGCATTACCTCTTCAAAAGCCATATTATGAGCATCGATGAAGATTGAATCTGTAAATTGAAGAATTTCGAACAAATATTCGAGTTCCCCGGCTACTTTTTCCTCTTCGGGAAGAATAGTGACGCTTGCATTGACGTTTTTGAAGTCGACATACTGAAGTTGATCTGAAATATCTGAATTTTGGGCAATTCCTGTTATAGAAATCAATAAAAACAGGCTCTGGAAAATCTTTTTCATGCTGAAGGTTACAATAATGGTTAAATTTACAAAATTATGAAGGCCTGAAACCGGTGACGCCTTAAAAATGGTAATTTTCGTGCTAGTGTAAATCCCATGTTATCTCCTCCCAAAATTTTAGCGGGATTTAATATCTTCGTTTCCATGAATCCCAACATCCTGCAAACGCCCATAGATTACCTGAAAGGAGTAGGTCCCGGTCGCGCTGATCTGCTGCGGAAGGAGCTTGGCATTCATACTTATCAGGATCTTCTTAATTTTTTTCCGAATCGTTACCTCGATAAAACCCGGTTTTACAAGATTTCCAGCCTTGAAAAAACCTCTGCTGAAGTTCAAATTGTGGGTAAAATCACCCACCTTAAAACCGTTGAACAAAAACGCGGAAAAAGACTGGTCGCCGATTTTGTAGATGACACCGGCAAAATGGAACTGGTTTGGTTTAGAGGGCATAAATGGATTCGGGAAAACCTGAAAATAAATACACCTTATGTAATCTTCGGAAAAACCAACTGGTTTAATGGCATGTTTAGTATGCCGCACCCAGAGATGGAACTGGTTGAAGAGTACAAAAAACAGCTGCGCACAGCGATGCAACCTGTTTATCCTTCTACGGAATTGCTGGCGAAAAAAGGTGTTAGCAACAGGATGATCAATAAGATCATGCAGCAACTCTTCGTAGAAACCAACGGAAAATTTTACGATACGCTTACAACTGAAATTCGGGAGGAACTAAAACTTATTCCCAAAGCTGAAGCGATGTTTAATGTGCATTTCCCAAAAAGCCAGGAGCTGTTGGCAAAAGCACAATTCCGGTTAAAATTTGAAGAGCTGTTTTATATTCAGTTGCAGTTGCTCATTAAGAACATGCTTCAGAAAAAGAAGATCAAGGGCTTTAACTTTGATCAGATTGGTGAGAATTTTGGAAATTTCTATAAGGAACATCTTCCTTTTGAACTTACCAATGCCCAAAAACGGGTGATCAAAGAAATACGCAGTGATCTTGGCAGCGGCGCACAAATGAACCGGTTACTACAGGGCGATGTAGGATCTGGAAAAACCATTGTTGCTTTAATGGCGATGCTGATTGCGCTTGACAATAACTTCCAGGCCTGCTTAATGGCGCCGACAGAAATATTGTCTATTCAGCATTACCAGGGACTAAAAGAATTGTGCAGCAAACTTAATATCAGCATCTATCTTTTAACCGGTTCAACAAAAACAAAGAAGCGAAGGGAAATTCACGAGAAGCTCGAAAATGGTCAAATAGATATTCTGATTGGTACGCACGCCCTTCTGGAAGATAAAGTGAAATTCAAAAATCTGGGACTAGCTATCATCGATGAGCAGCATAGGTTTGGAGTTGCACAAAGGGCAAAATTGTGGAAAAAGAACAACCTGCCCCCGCATATCCTGGTGATGACTGCGACTCCAATTCCAAGAACCTTGGCGATGAGCCTTTATGGCGATCTTGATATTTCGGTTATAGATGAATTACCGCCGGGACGGAAGCCGATAAAAACCGTGCACCGTTATGACAGTAACCGCCTGAAAGTTTTCAAGTTTATAAAAGAAGAAATCCAGAAAGGCAGACAGGTTTACATCGTTTATCCGTTGATCCAGGAATCTGAAAAAATAGATTACAAAGATCTTATGGATGGCTATGAAAGTATTGCGCGGGAATTTCCGGATAATCAGATTTCGATTGTTCATGGGCAGATGAAACCGGCAGATAAAGATTACGAAATGGACAGGTTTGTGCGCGGGGGAACACAGATTATGGTTGCCACTACGGTGATTGAAGTTGGCGTAAACGTGCCGAATGCCAGTGTGATGATTATTGAAAGTGCAGAACGTTTTGGGCTTTCGCAATTGCACCAGTTACGCGGACGGGTTGGCCGGGGCGCCGAACAGAGCTTTTGCATTTTAATGACCGGGCATAAACTTTCCAACGACAGCAAAACCCGTTTACAAACTATGGTGAGCACCAACGACGGATTCGAAATTGCCGAAGTAGACCTGAAACTCCGCGGACCCGGAGATATGATGGGAACCCAGCAAAGCGGAGTTCTTAATTTAAAAATTGCAGATATTGTAAAAGATAACGACATTCTTAAAACCGCCCGATATCATGCACTGCAAATACTTAAAGAAGATCCCGACCTCGCATTAGAAAAAAATGCTGTTTTAAAATTTACCTACGTCCAACTCGTAAAGCATAAGAATATCTGGAATTATATAAGTTAACTTTCCTGTTCAGAAAAAAGATTAAAGACCGCTTCGCTGCAAGAAACAAGAGGCAAGAGACAGGAAGCAGGAAACAAGAGGAAAGTGGAAAGTTTATTCTTCTGCGGGTATTAGAAATTATTGGTGGATTTGTGGTGAAACTACAGGTCGATAATTGACATTTTCAAAGCATCGCTTTTAAAAGAGGAGAGAGAAGAGAGGCAGGAGGCTGATTTAAAAAATAACGTCTCAAAATTGTTTAAAAAAAAGATAAATACAAAGAGGTCTTCTAATTTTTGAAGCACTTCAAAAATTACTTATAATTTATGCTAAAATCAATCGTAGTACTATCTTTGCTGCCTGAAAACAGAACCCGATGAAAATTTCTTACAACTGGCTAAAGCAATTCATTAAACTCCCTGAAAATCCGACTGAAACCGGAGATTTACTAACAGACCTGGGGCTTGAGGTAGAAGGAATTACTTCTTTCCAAAGCATTAAAGGCGGACTGGAAGGAGTAGTGGTTGGTCACGTGCTAACCTGCAACCCACATCCCAATGCCGACAGGTTGAACCTTACCACCGTAGACCTGGGAAATGGCGAGAATGTACAAATAGTTTGTGGCGCCCCTAATATTGCAGCCGGACAAAAAGTACCGGTAGCAACAATTGGAACTACGCTTTATGATGAAAATGGAGAAGAATGGACCATTAAGAAAGGGAAAATACGCGGAGAAGCGAGCCATGGGATGATCTGTTCAGAAAAAGAAATTGGACTGGGCGGCAGCCACGAAGGGATTATGGTAATGCACAACGAATTGGTTCCCGGAACACCTGTTGCCGAAATTTTTGATATTGAAAATGATCATGTTTTTGAAATCGGCCTTACCCCAAATCGTGCAGATGCAATGAGCCACTGGGGTGTAGCCAGAGATTTAAAGGCCGGCTACAAGCAACAGGGCAAAAATCTTGAGTTAATTACCCCTTCGGTAAGTAGTTTTCATGTAGATAACCGAAGCCTTAAAATTCCGATACATATAGAAGATTCCAGCCTTGCACCAAGATATTGCGGTGTAAGTATTTCAGGCCTAAAAATCGAGCCTTCGCCTTCATGGCTGCAAAATCGTTTAAAGGCAATTGGTATTGGCCCTAAAAACAACGTGGTAGATGCCACAAACTACGTGATGCACGAATTGGGACAACCGCTGCACGCTTTTGATGCAGATAAAATTGCAGGAAGGGAGATAAAAGTACAAACGCTCGAAAAGGGCACAAAATTCACCACTTTAGATGAAGTGGAAAGAGAGCTTCACGAAGAAGATTTAATGATTTGCGACGCCGAAAAACCCCTTGCCATTGCCGGCGTGTTTGGCGGACTGGGAAGCGGGGTTTCTGAAAACACAAACAAGATTTTTCTGGAAAGCGCCTACTTTAATTCGGTTAGCGTAAGGAAAACCGCAAAAAGACACGGACTTAACACCGATGCGTCCTTTAGGTACGAACGTGGTATAGACCCAGGCATTGCTGAATATGCCATAAAACGTGCTGCACTGCTGATCAAAGAAATTGCCGGTGGGGAAATTACCAGTGATATTGATGATATTTATCCAAAGAAAATTGAAGATTTTCAGGTATTCTTAACCTTTGAAAAGGTGAACAAGCTTATTGGTGAAAACCTTCAGGAAGAGACTATAAAATCCATTCTTGCTTCTTTGGAAATAAGAGTAAATAATGTTACCGAAACAGGAATGGGACTCACCATTCCTTCTTACCGGGTAGATGTACAAAGGGAATCTGATGTTATCGAGGAAATCCTGCGGGTATACGGGTACAACAATATTAAAATTGGGGAAAAACTAAAAATATCTGTTGCCAATTCTTCAAAATATGAAGACTACAGATTACAGAATATTATTGCGAACCAGTTAACAGGCCAGGGATTTCATGAAACTATGGCAAATTCCCTTACGAGCCCTGCCTATATTAAGCTGAGCGAACAGCTAAAACAGGAACATAGCGTAAACATGCTTAACCCGCTTAGCCAGGATCTTAGCGTAATGAGGCAATCCTTACTTTTTTCAGGACTGGAAACAGTGAGCTACAACATTAACAGACGCCACAGCGATCTAAAGCTTTTCGAATTTGGTAAAACTTACCACAATTATATAAGTGGCCGTGTGGAAGATAAACATTTGTCTGTTTTTGTATCTGGAAACAGAAATCCTCAAGGCTGGAACACCCGGGAGAACAAAGGGAATTTCTTCTATTTAAAAGGAGTTGTGGAATCTATTTTGGACCGATTGGGCATTAACAACCTCAAAGCTGGTTCAGCTAAATCTGATGTATTTTCTGAAGGAATTGCGATGAGTTCCAAAAAAGCGACACTGGTAGAGTTTGGGGTGGTCCGCAAATCTGTTATAAAGCATTTCGATATTGGACAGGAAGTGCTGTTTGCCGATTTTAACTGGGACGCGGTAATTGAGCTTGTAAAAACTCAGAAAATCAGCTTCAACACCATACCACGATATCCTGCGGTAAGAAGGGATTTTGCGCTCCTGCTGGACGAGTCGGTTAAGTACGAGGATATACAATCTATCGCATCACAAACTGAAAAGAAATTTTTAAAAGCGGTTAATTTATTTGATGTTTACCAGGGCAGTAATCTTCCGGAAGGAAAAAAGAGTTATGCCGTAAGTTTTATGTTTCAGGATGAAAATAAAACACTTACAGATAAGCAGGTAGATAAAATTATGAATAAGCTTCAGCAGCGATTTGAAAAAGATCTTCAGGCTGAATTAAGATAAACTTTGAAATTGTTTTAAAAACAAAAATCGTGTAAAGTCTTTTTACACGGTTTTTTTTTCTGAGCAACTTAAGTGTTCGTGACTACAATGGAAAGTTCTTAAAGACTTCATCTATATAATCCTGAATATCGCTATTCATTCTACGTGCACCAATTTCTTCAGAACTGATGCCACGCCATGTCCAATTTTCGACTTTTAGAGGTGTCCTTATTTGGCAAATAAGAATCATAGCCTTTAGTTACTTAGCATTTACTCTAATAGGTCCACAGATCCACAGGCCACAAGTGTTAAGGTAGCCAATACGATAAGAAAATAAGGTTTAAAACCTTTCATGGTTGCTGTTTTTCTTATTCTAAATGCTAGAATTAGTCCGTATGGACTTAAAAAAAAGGCTTTACGCCACTTTTAGTTGAATTTAACAAGGAATACGGCAAATATCGGTAACTCAATTTAATATCAGATATTGGAGAACTTGCAGTGAAGCCGGGGCTTTAAAATGACAATTTTCGACCTTCTATTTTAAAGGAAAGACATATACTGAATTTCCCTATAATATTGGAGTACAGAATTTCTGAAATATAAGTTCATTTCCAGAAAAAATATATTTTTTAGTTCATCTGAAAATTTTGATTGGGATTTTAAAAGTTTAATACCTAATTTAGTGGCAGATGCTAAAGAAATGATAGATGAAGCTGAACCTCCCAAGAACAAATGTCCAAAAGCAACTTTTAAGATCCCGCAATAAAAGAATTTCCGAAGAAAAAATTCTGCAACAGGTTCAGGATATTTTTCTAAATGCTGAAAAGGAAAAAAACCTTATCCTGGAAGCATTGGAAGATGGATCTTCAGCAGAAGGGAATAACTTTATTTTCGATGACCTGGAAAGCAACAGGATCTTTCATATTTTAGACATTGAGAAAATTTGTGTGCAATACCGGCTGCGTTTTCTGAGTACTAAATACTTTAAAGGAAATGTTCCGCATGAAGCTTTTATTGAAATAAGGAGTATTGAAAAACAGCATAAAACAACTTTAAAGGGATTTAAGATACTGGCTCCATCAAAGCTATTTAAGCTCGAAAATGCCGATGATCCTTTATTGATGGCACCAATGGGTAACGATTATTTCTACCTGATACACAAATGGGGAAATGATTTAAACCCTTTCCGGAAAGTGTTAATGTGGCCTTTTAAAACATTGGAAAACTTTGCTTTTGTCCTGCTGTTCGGAAGTTTTCTGCTGGCGTTGCTGGTTCCAGATGGTATGTTTTCCCCCCGGCAGACTACAGCGGAATTCTTTATGATCTTCTTTTTTATGTTTAAGTGGGTGGCAGGACTTGCGATTTTCTTCGGAATTAAAAAGGGGAAAAATTTTAGTTCCGAAATCTGGAACAGCAAGTATTACAACGCTTAGAACGTTAAACTCTGCATAAAGCCCCTGTTTTCGAGCAGTGATATTCGTATTTTAGAATTATAAAACAACAACTTATGGAGACTGACCAAAGCTATCAACACGTTTATACAGGCTCTGAAACCAATGTGCAATATCTTCAGGAATTATTTGAAAAGGAAGGAATATCTTCCCGCGTTAGAAATGATTTTGATTCAGGTTTGAGAGCAGGTTTTGGTGGCGGAATGCCTGGACAAATCCTGTTGTTTGTAGTTAAGGATCATTATAACGAAGCCTTGAAGATTGCGAGGAATACTTTTCCGAAAGACTTTAAGAATGAATAGCAACCAACCGCAAAAAAAGCGGAATATCTGGCAGCTTGTTTTAGGAGTTGCATTTATAGGATATGGAAGTTACAGGCTTTACTACCGCTTAAATTCTCCTGAAGAAGATGTTTTAGGAATTATACTGGCAGTAGGCTTTATCGCCTTTGGCATCTACGACCTTTACAGGTATTATAACCGTACGTAAGTTCTCTGGAATTGATCAATCTTTGCCCTGCAAGACAAATTGTAAATTGTTCCAGGACCTTTCCCATTAAATTTCTACCACTGTATTACTGCACTTGCCCAGGTAAAGCCACTACCAAAAGCAGCAAGGACCACCACATCACCTTCTTTAATTTTACCTTCTTCCCAGGCTTCAGTTAAAGCAATTGGGATTGAAGCGGCTGTTGTGTTTCCGTACTTCTGAATATTATTATAAACCTGATCGTCCTTCAGTTTAAATTTCTGCTGAATAAACTGTGAAATCCGCAGATTTGCCTGGTGCGGAATAAGCATATCTATATCTTTTACTTCCAGTCCATTTGCTGACAAGCCTTCCATAATTACTTCTGAAAAACGAACTACTGCATTTTTGAAAACAAATTGTCCGTTCATATACGGGTAGTAAGGGATATCATCTCCCTGCGGATTTTCAGCAATTATTTCCGGTACCCAGTGGTTTGTGCTTGGCCCCCGCAAAGAAAGCTCCAACGCATGTTTCCCTTCCGAATGTAAATGAGTGGATAGTATACCCTGGCTATTATGATCGCTTCGTGTAAGTACCGCTGCTCCTGCCCCATCTCCAAAAATAACCGAAACCGACCGGCCACGGGTTGTCATATCCAGACCGCCACTGTGATTTTCACTTCCAATTACCAGTACGTTCTTGTACATCCCGGTTTTAATAAATTGATCTGCGACCGAGATTGCATAAATAAAACCACTGCACTGGTTCCTGACATCCAGGGCCGGACAGGTCTTTATATCGAGCATTTCCTGTACCTGAACACCACAGCCCGGGAAATAGTAATCTGGACTTAAAGTAGCAAAAACAATAAGTTCAATGTCATCTTTAGAAATTTCTGCTCTTTCCAGAGCGACTTTAGCAGCTTTCACTCCCATAATCGCGGTAGAATTGCCATCTCCCTTCTTGATATGTCGCCGCTCCTTTATTCCTGTTCTCTCCTGAATCCACTCATCGTTGGTATCCATGATCTTCGAAAGATCATCGTTGGTCACAACATTCTCCGGCACATAACTTCCTAAACCCGCAATTTTGGACTGATACATATTCTGAATTTTTCAGTTTTGTTTATTATTCAACTTCAATTTAAGCATTTCAGCAAAAATTAGGTATGCAATATAAGAAACATTAAGTTTTCGGGAATGTTTACTGTAAATTTTTACAGGTAAAAGCTTACATGCATGAAAAAGAAAAAGCCCGCTATGCGGGCTTTTCCAATTAATCTTAAATAGACAAGATTTCTACATATCACCAGCAGTGTTGTAGTATGAACCATAGGCATCGTACTCCTCTTGATCTAAAGAGCCATCCCTGTTGCGGTCCATATAACTGTAAACTCCTGTGTTAAATTCATCCTGGTTTACATTTCCATCACGGTTTGTGTCATAACTACTATAAAAGTCTGAGTCTCTAAAACTCTCCTGATATTCCTCACTGCTCAGGTTTCCATCCCGATTGGTGTCGTAGTCACCATAGTTCCTGGAATCCATATAGTCACCATACATGTTATCATAGCCCTGGTTCCACTCATCTTCAGAAATTTGGTTATCCCTGTTTCGATCTACATTTCTGTACGTGTTTTCGTAGAATTCACGTTCATCAACATTGTCATCATTGTTTTGGTCCCAAGTGGAGTAGGTGTTGTTGTACTGATCGTCAAACTCAGTGCGATCTATAGTTCCATCCATGTTGCCATCGTAATCATCATACCCGGTATTTTGTCCAACAGCCACTGTGCTTAGGAACAAAAATGCACCAAGTATACTTAAGGTTTGCATCTTCATAATATATTTTTTTTAATGGTTAAACTTAGGACGAATATAAAAACACAAGCCTCTGTTCTAAAGCAATTTATCAGAATTTAACAAGCGGAACTGCCTTTTTTACCACTATAATAACAAACCGGGACGAGCAGCAAAAGCTATGACATAGAAAAGCGCATTCTTTGCAGAAGAACACGCTTTTCAACAACCTAACCAATTAATAAATTGTTACAGATACTCTTTATACCTGTTTACTTTTACTTTAGCTTCCAAATCGTGAAGCAGATTATATAAGCCGAAAAAGGTCCTGCTCATATATAGAAAATGCCTGCTACCACGGGTTCCATTCATCTTTCGCAGTTCCGGATCTTTAGAGTATCTTTCGCTTAATTCTGTAAGATGCTTCCAGAAAGCTTCATCTGTAAAATCGAATTCTTCAGACTGGTATGGAGTAGAAAACATACTGAACATCTCGTAAAACATTTCAGAAAAGAACGCTACCTCTTTTTTACTGTCAGTTTCCTGAATTATTTCCAGCTTTTTTAACTGCTCCTGAAAATATTCAGAATTATCGAGGTTATTCCTGTTGGTCAATGAAAAATACGGCTCGTAAAATTCTGCAGGGATTTTTTTAATACAACCAAAATCTATGGCTATTAAATTATCGTCTTTATCTACCAAAAAATTACCAGGATGAGGATCTGCATGTACTTCTTTTAGAGCGTGTATCTGGAACATATAGAAATCCCAAAGAGCCTGGCCAATCTTGTTTGCCTTTTCCTGATTTTTATTATTTTTTGCAAAATCACTTAAATGCCGGCCATCCATCCAGTCCATCGTAATAATTCTTTCACTGGATAAATCTTTATAATACTTCGGAAATTTAAGGTTTGGAATATGAGCACAGCGTTCAGAAATATTTATACTTTGCTCAACCTCCAGAATATAATTTGTTTCTTCAAGCAGTTTCCCTTCTACTTCTTTAAAGTATTTTTCTGAATCTTTGGCCTGCATGTTAAACATCTTTAATGCAATGGGTCTAACCATTGCGAGATCTGAACTGATACTGTCTGCAACCCCGGGATATTGAATTTTCACAGCAAGTTTTTTCCCATCTTTAGTAGCCTGGTGCACCTGTCCGATGCTGGCCGCATTTACAGATTGGGTTGCAAACGTATCATATAGATCTTCCGGAAATGTTCCATGGTATTTTTTAAAGGTTTTTCGAACTAGAGGCGCCGATAATGGAGGAACACTAAACTGTGCAAGACTAAATTTCTCCACATACGCACTTGGCAATAAATTTTTCTCCATAGAAAGCATTTGGGCCACTTTAAGCGCGCTTCCTTTCAGGCTTTTGAGGCCGTCGTAAATGTCACTGGCATTACTTTCGTCCAGTTCATCCCTTGTTAACTGATTATTGAAGGCTTTTTTACTATAATACTTAATGTAATTCCCACCTATTTTTACACCGGTACGCACCATTTTGGAGCTACGACCTAACTTTCCTGTGGGTATTTTGTCTATTGTTTTCATTTTATATACGGCTTATGCCATTTTTTCTTTCCATAGAAATTTGCCAAAATCCACTATACGATCCAAAGGTGTACTGTCAAAAACGTCAAATATCGTATTCACAGATTTTTCTATGGCTACATCTGTACTTTCAAATCCTGGAGAATTATCATCTTTCCAGAATCTCAAAAGGAACAGCAATTGTATCCAGGCACCTTCTGAAAACACAGCTTCAGATTGTCTTATTACATTTACGGACTTTTCCTGGTTACCCTCTCTCACTAAATTTGCAGCAAAAGATTTCACTTTTTTCCGAAGACCTTTTAACTGCTCCAGATTTTTAAGTGGCATTTCACCCTTTTTCAGCGTAAATAACACATAACTTCTGTTAGCCGTAAGGATTTCAAAAAAAGTATAGAAGAACGTGAGCATCTTTTCCCTGTTAGAGAACGATTCATATTCCGGACTCTTACCAATCACATTTAAAGCATGATCATAAAAACGGCTCCAAATTCCTTTTTCAAGACCCTCAAAACTTCCAAAAAACTGGTAGAATTCCTGCTCGTCAATTTTATTCTCTTTACAAAACTTATATACAGTTCCCGGAGTCTTCTCCTCCTCCAGAACATAATCCGTATATAAACTTATAAGACGATCCTCATCAAGTTTTTTCTTAGTGGTACCTGTTTTAGCTGTCATAACACTTAATTTTTCTATTCAAATATAGTTACTTGTTCAACATTTATTCGTGAATGTTAAACAAAATGTTTGTTAAATATTTCCTTTTCAGTAGTATTCCATAATTTAGACGCCGAAACTGGCAAATCCTTACATCTTGCTATGTCAGTTTGTCAGCGGCAGTTCAATGGTACTTTTTTTGACCTTATTGAGCCGAATGATTAACAAATAAAAAATTATATATGGCAACCGGAAATATTAATGTGTCTGTAGAGAACATTTTTCCTCTAATTAAGAAGTTCTTATACAGTGATCATGAGATCTTCCTAAGGGAGTTGATTTCTAACGCAACCGATGCAACCCTTAAACTGAAACATCTTACCAGTATTGGGGAAGTATCTGTAGAATATGGAAATCCTGTTATAGAAGTAAAAGTTGATAAAGAAGGTAAAAAACTTCACGTTATCGACCAGGGAATTGGGATGACCAAAGAGGAAGTTGAGAAGTATATTAATGAAGTAGCTTTTTCAGGAGCTGAAGAATTTCTTGAAAAATATAAAGATTCTGCTAAAGACAGCGGAATCATAGGACACTTTGGTCTTGGTTTTTACTCTGCATTTATGGTGGCCCATAAGGTGGAAATAATCACAAAATCTTTTAAAGACGAACCAGCTGCTCATTGGACTTGTGAAGGAACTACAAAATTCACTTTAGAAGAAGGAGATAAGCAGGAGCGCGGTACAGAAATTATTGTTCATATTAATGAAGATGAAGAAGAATTCCTGGAAGAAAACAGAATTCAGGAGTTATTGGTGAAGTATAACAAGTTTATGCCAATTCCAATTAAATTCGGAACTACAGAAGAAACCCTTCCGTTACCTGAAGATGCTCCCGAAGACGCTGAGCCGGAAACAAAAACTGTAGACAACATTATTAATAATCCCGAGCCGGCCTGGACAAAGCAGCCAACCGAGCTTGAAGAAAAGGATTATAATAATTTCTACCGCGAATTGTACCCCATGCAGTTCGAGGAGCCGTTATTCCACATCCATTTAAATGTAGATTATCCTTTTAATCTTACCGGAATCTTATATTTCCCTAAGATGAATCAGGATATGAACATCCAGAAAGATAAAATCCAGCTTTATCAAAATCAGGTATATGTTACCGATAATGTTGAAGGGATTGTACCGGAATTTTTAACAATGTTACGCGGAGTAATAGATTCTCCTGATATTCCTTTGAACGTTTCACGATCTTACCTTCAGGCAGATTCTTCAGTTAAGAAAATCTCCAGTTATATTACCCGTAAGGTTGCAGATAAGTTGAAAACGCTTTTCAACAATAATCGTGATGATTTCGAAAAGAAATGGAACGACATTAAAATCGTTATTGAGTACGGAATGCTTTCAGAAGAAAAATTCTTTGACAAAGCACAAAGTTTCGCACTTTATCCCACGGTAGACAATAAGTTCTATACTTTTGAAGAACTTGAGGAAAAGATAAAGGAAAACCAGACCGACAAGGACGGAAATATGGTTGTACTTTATGCTTCCAACCAGGATGAGCAACACAGCTACATCCAGGCGGCCAAAGACAAAGGTTACCAGGTACTACTTTTAGATTCACCAATCATTTCTCATTTGCTACAGAAACTGGAATCTTCTAAAGAAAAACTTTCTTTTGTACGTGTAGATTCTGATCACGTGAACAACCTCATCAAAAAAGATGATGAAAATATCTCTAAACTTTCAGATGAAGAAAAGGAGAAATTGAAATCAGATTTTGAAAAAGTTGTTCCGAAGGAAAAGTATACTGTACAATTAGAAGCTATGGATAGCAATGCTGCACCGCTCATTATTACTCAACCGGAGTTTATGCGTCGTATGAAGGAAATGCAACAAACCGGCGGCGGTGGAATGTTTGGAATGGGCAATATGCCAGAAATGTACAATCTTGTGGTAAATACCAACCACGATTTAATTTCTGAAATTCTAAACACGAAAACTGACAAAAAACAGGAGCGCCTTATAAAGCAATCCCTGGATTTGGCCAGACTATCTCAAAACCTGCTTAAAGGAGAAGAATTAACTGCTTTTATAAAGCGTAGCTTCGATATGGTTAAGTAAAATCATTGTTACTAAAGATGTGAAAGCCGCCTTACTGCAATTACAGTAAAGCGGCTTTTTTTATACCGATAATTGCCAAAAATGTGCATTGACTCTGGAAGTATAACCGCAATAAAAAAGATTGAATATCTTTAGGAATTGGTTCACCTGAATAGTATTAATCGTAGGCTCCTGAAGTGCTGAAATCGACGACAATTATACTTTGTCTATCATTTTTCTACCTGTAAGATTTCTATAAATTATCTGATAAAATTGCTGAACATCATATGGTTTCACGATGATATCATCCATCCCAGAATTAAAAATTTTCTCGCGCATCTCTTCTACTTCTACAGCCGTAAGGGCTACAATAGGAACATAAGAGTTGAACTGCCTAATTTTTTGAGTGGCTTCCAAACCGCCCATCCCCGGCATGTTAAGATCCATAAGGACAAGGCCGTAATCATTCTCTTTCACCTTATTAATTGCCTCTTCTCCATCGCCGGCCACCTCACAAATAAATTTCTTTTTTTCAAGAATTTTACTGGTAACTACCTGGTTGATCCTGTTATCATCAACAATTAAAATGTGTTGTGGAGTTTCATTTGTCTCTGTCCACTCCTCATCATTGGTTTTTGGAACAGTTTTTTCCTGTTTGGAAATATCTTTCTGAAATCCAATGGTAAAACTAAAAACAGAGCCTTTACCCTCTTCACTTTCCAGATGGATTTCAGAATCAAAGAGCTCTAGTAATTTTTTAACTATAGGAAGCCCTAATCCTGTACCCTGATAATTGTAGTTTGAAGTCTTCAATTGGGAGAATTCCTCGAAAATATGTTTTTGTTTATTCTCCGGAATCCCAATCCCGTTGTCTCTTACCTCAAAGTCAATAAGATATGCCTCCCCCTCTGTTTTCTTTAGCAGCCTGGCTGATAGATAAATGTCTCCTCTTTCGGTAAATTTTACTGCATTCCCTACCAGGTTAATTAATATTTGAGAAAGACGTACAGGGTCTCCCATTAAATAGGGCGGAATATCTTTATCAATGTTAATATGAATATTATTATTATTCTGAATACGTGCAAATTCAAAAGTATTTAAGATGCTGCTCATTAAATCCTTAAGATGAAAAGACACATTCTCCAGCTTTACAAGATTTGATTCCATTTTGTTCATTTGCAGAACATCGTTAATAAGCGCCAGAAGGTAATCTGCAGAGAACTTTAAAGACTTTAAATCACTTTGGTGTTTTGTAAGGCTTTTATCCTCTAATAAAAGAGAAGTTAATCCTACCACTCCATAGAGCGGAGTTCTAATCTCATGGCTTACAGTAGAAAAAAATTGCGTCTTTAATTTGGAAAGACGCTCGGCCTCATTTTTTGATTCCTCAAGCTGACTATTTTTGGCTTTTAGCTCATCAATTAATTTAGTCCTGTCCCTGTTGATTTTATTCAGCACAAATAAGATTATTACTAAAACAACAGAAGAAATAACCATGATAAAGATCTTCTCGTTGGAATTCTCTATGATCTTCGCCTGGAATTGTTGCTCTTTTTCGGCTAATTTGAGGTTATTTTGGTATTCATTATTATCAAACTTTGCATTGGCTATGTTGATTTGTCTTAATCGCTGCTTTTCAAAAATTTGGTTATTATATTCCTGATATTTTGCCAGCGCCAGATAAGCCTCGTCAAATTTTTCAAGTTTATAAAGAAGATGTGCATATTCTTTATATGCCTGTGACGCCTCCAGCAGATAGGAATCCTCTTCGGCAACCTCTATAGCGTCTTTAAAGAATGGCTCAGCCTTCTCGAGCTCATTTTGCCCTAAAAAGTATCTTCCTGTCAAATAATTAACCTGCGATAACAAATAGTGATCCTCTTCATCTGAATCTTTTATCAGATTCCATACATCCCTAAGATAAGGTCCGGCTTTGTCGTATTCCAAATTGTCTATATACGTCCAGGCAATATTGTTAGTTGGATAAAGAATTTCCCGCTCAATACCCATTTTTTTGGCAATAGCAATTGCCTTATTGTAATAATCTATTCCAAGCTGCCTGGTGTCCTTATCTTCAGAGTAAATATTTCCAAGATTATTGCTCGCCCAGAGGATAAGCGTATCATTTTTTGATTCCACAGCATAGTGCTGCGCCTCCTCATAATTTCTCTTGGCACGCAGTGTATCTTTTAAGTCAGTATAACTACCTCCCAAAACATTATAGCCGTGATACATATAGTAATTGTTGTCCCTGAGTGTAGCCTCCTGAATGAGATTCCTTGCTTCGGTTATAGCATCGTAATAATTATAATCATAGGAGTGCCGTACGGAAACGTCGTAGAGAGAATCCAGATAAGGGTCCCTACACGGATTCTGCTGAGCAAAAGCCTGTATGGAAACCAGAAAAAAAAGAAGCCTGTAGTAGCTTTTTTGCAATTAGCTGTTGGTTAAGTTAAAGATCTAAGGGGTACGAAAAATACTGCATTTCAACAAACTACACAAAATTTTTTAAATTTAGATTTCTCTTCTTAGCAGTAATAACCAACTTAGGAAAAAATTCCAGTATCTTTAATCAAAAACCAGTATGTATCAACCCTGGCATCTTTACCTCATGGCTGGAATCTATCTCACTGGCGGATTTCTTCATTTTGTAAAGCCCAAAATATACCTGCGCATAATGCCACGGTATTTACCCGCACATAAATTCCTCGTTCTTTTAAGTGGTGCGGCAGAAATAACTTTAGGAGCAGCTTTATTACTTGAGCAAACCAGGAACCTTGCGGTATATGGGATTATCCTGATGCTCATCATCTTTTTGCTCGTTCACTTCTATATGTTATCTTCTAAAAAGGCCGCTGCCGGAATCCCAAAGTGGATTTTGATGCTTAGAATTCCGCTTCAGTTTGTTCTTATGTGGTGGGCCTGGCAATATCTTCAATATTAAATGATGAAACCGGAAATTATTGAGCTTCCTGATGCAGAAATCCTGTATTTCCCATACTTTTTTTCTGAAGCTGAAGCAGATCTATATTTTAACAAACTTATCAATACAACTGAATGGAGACAGGACAAAATAAGGTTATTTGGCAAAGAAATACTTCAACCAAGGCTTACTGCCTTATTTGCAAATAATAATAAAACATATACCTATTCTGGATTAACAATGAAGCCGGAAAGTTTTTCTGACGATTTACTCAAAATAAAAGCTACTATTGAAAAAGCCTGCAATGTTAACTTCACCACCTGCCTACTAAACCTTTACAGGGGCGGAGAGGACAGCATGGGCTGGCATGCCGACAATGAAAAAGAACTTGGAGAAAATCCCGAAATCGCCTCTGTAAGTTTTGGAGCTGAAAGGATTTTTCATTTTAAGCATAAAACAAAAGACGAAAAATTTAAGATCAACCTAAAGCACGGGAGTCTGCTTATTATGAGAGGCAGCACCCAGCATTTCTGGAAACATCAACTTCCGAAGACAAAGAAAAAAATCGGAAAAAGAATCAATCTTACTTTTAGAAGAATAGAATAGTTATCCAAAAACTTCATTGAGCACGCTGGCCAAACGTAATCCTCCCTTTTGTAGCTGCTCCAGCACCAATGGAAACCTCGCATACATATACTCATAGCCCAGTTTTTCACCCTTTTCTACAGAAGCGTATAACTTGTCTGCAAGTGCCCGGGACTCGTAAACCCAGTCCAGGAGTTCACCAGATTTTATCTGCTCCACCTGTTCCCTTGAGAGTTCTTTTGTATTTTCGGCGAGTTCAGTATAACTCATCTGGAAAGAATTGATCATTTCACTGTCCCATACACGATGAATGTTGGATCCATCACCAAACCACCGCACCTGGATGTCGTTGCCTCCTTTATCCTCACTCCTGCCGGCATGAAAAGGCTGATGAAGATCACCCATAAAATGGACGAGCATTTTTAAGTAAAACTCTTTATCCTCTTTAGAAGAACTCTTATCTTTTAAAACCTCAACACACTTCTCTATAGCTTGTATCAAATCTCCTCTTGGATTTGCCTCTTCCCGGTTATATTCTTCTTCATCAGGATCTATATTCACATAGTGCCATGGCCCGTATTGCCGGAATTTTGGATCACTTTTAATATCATCTGCATAATTTGCGACAAAAGCCAGGCTTCTCCCGTTCAAAATTTTATCTATTGCTTTTTGTGCTTTTTTAGTGAGGTGGGATTCAGCAATTTCAGCAGTGGCACGATGTCCTGTTTTCCCCCAGTCTCCGGTACCAGCGAAAGAGAATTGTAGAACAAAAACCGAAAAGAAAATAATCAGGAATGACTTCATAGCAGGCAATTTTTCCGCAAATATAAACAAGCTAAGTAAACTGAATGTTAAAAAAACCATTTAATCAGTTTAATTTAATACATTTATGATATCATATTAATATCAACTAACAACTTTAGTCATGACTCAGGAAAAAGATTTAAATCCTTCAAATGGATACGTAATGCTTTTTTTATTTCTCATCCTCTTTATTGGAAGCATTATAGGCTTCGCAACCCTTAAAAGCGTATGGTTTGGTTTTGGTTTCCTTATTTCCCTGGTAATCCTTCCCGGCTTAATCCTTGTAAACCCTAATGAATCCAGAGTTCTATTGCTTTTCGGAGATTATAAAGGAACGGTTAAAAAAAACGGACTTTTTTGGGTAAATCCTTTTTACACAAAAAAGAAAATTTCCCTTCGTGCCAGGAACTTTGACAGTGAACGGCTTAAAGTGAACGACAAACTGGGAAATCCTGTAATGATAAGCACCATTCTTGTATGGCGCGTGATGGACACGTACAAAGCTTCCTTTGACGTTAATAACTTCGAAAATTTTGTGGTGGTTCAAACCGATGCGGCAGTACGAAAATTGGCAAGTTTATATCCTTATGATAACTTTGCAGATGAAGGATTGGATGAAGATATCACCCTTCGTTCCAGTGTAAATGAAGTTAGTG
>NZ_JAVRHP010000079.1:0-14958 GCF_031846505.1 Autumnicola edwardsiae | reverse complement strand
TAATGCTTCGTGGGCTTGCCCCGAAGCAGTTTACTGAAGAAAAATAGTCGATACTTCTTCTTCCGAAGATAAAAAAAGGAAAATCCAGGGGGAATTTAAAAATAGCTTCAGGCTTGACTTATTCTGCAAGTTCTAAATCTAAAAAGAGCAATTCCCACATATGAGAATTGCTCTTTTTAAAAAATTATAGAACCTTTCAGTACTATTTATTTTACAAGATATCTCCAGTTAAATTTATCTTCAGCCTGGTTGTACTGGATTTTCGTTAACTTGTCCTTAAAGAAACCGGCATAAGAATCTTCCAATTTCGGCAAGTCATATTTCTCTCCGCCGTGGCCAAAACCAACAATTGGGTTTACTACTGTAGCAGTACCAGAACCAAATATTTCCTTTAATTCGCCATTTTTTGCGGCGTCCACAATTTCCTTAACAGAAACTCTCCTTACCTCAAGATCAATATTAAATTCTTTTGCCAGGGATATAATACTTTTTCTTGTTATCCCGTCCAGGATCCTGTCGTTAGTAGGGGCAGTTATGAGCTTGTCACCAATTCTAAAGAAGATGTTCATTGTGCCGGCCTCTTCGAGATAATCATGAGAACTGGCGTCTGTCCAGATAATTTGCTGGAAACCTTCTTCTTTTGCAAGGTTTGTAGGGTAAAACTGTGCAGCATAATTTCCTGCAGCCTTTGCAAACCCTACTCCGCCATCTGCTGCACGGCTATATTTTTCTGAAAATTGTACTCTTACCTCGCCGCTGTAGTAAGCCTGTGCCGGTGAGCAGATAATCATGAATTTATATTCTTTTGCAGGTGCGGCAGAAACGCCTGCCTCGGTAGCAATTACAAAAGGACGTATATAAAGAGAGTTTCCAAAACCTTTTTTGATCCAGTCTTTTTCCAGTTTCAATAATTCTTCCATTCCGGCAAAAAAGTGTTCTTTTGGGAAGGCAGGAATGGCTAGTCGTTCACTGGATTTATTGATACGGTCAAAATTATCTTCGGGTCTAAAGAGCCAAATTTGATCTTTTTCATCTTTAAAAGCTTTCATTCCTTCAAAAACAGCCTGCCCGTAATGAAAAACCTTGGCAGAAGGATCCATCTCCAATGGTCCGTAAGGCCTTATTTTAGGGGTTTGCCATGCACCATCCTTATAATCACAAATCATCATATGATCTGTAAAGACCTGTCCAAAAGCGAGATTATTAAAATCTGTATTTTCAATCTTAGAAGTTGCGGCTTTTTGTATATCCACGGTATTGGTGCTGGTTTCCATATTCATTGTTTTTTGACCAACAAATTTACCTAAATTAAAACAGAATCAAAATCTAAACTTTTGGTAAATTTGATTTAGATGAAAATTCATTTTAACGAAGAGAGCATGAGAAAATTTGCGGTAATATTATTTTTATCAGGAGTCATTATTTCCTGTAAAAACAAAGAGAGCGTAGAGCAACCTGCAGCAGTAGAGCAGGAAATTATAAGCTCTTCTTATTCTTCTTATGGTGCCGAAGTTGATGCGGAAGAAAGCATAGGCAAGGCAAAAATGAAGCAACTGTATGCAAATCTTGAAGTTGGTGACAGCCTTGATGTGTCTTTTGAGACAAGTATAAACAGCGTCTGTAAAAAGAAAGGTTGCTGGATGAGGGTGGATTTAGCCGAAGGGGAAGAGATTATGGTAAAATTTCGCGACTACGCTTTTTTTGTTCCGAAGGATATTGAGAATAAAGAAGTAATTGTAAAAGGGAAAGCATATATAACTGAAGTGCCTGTGGAGGAGTTAAAACACTATGCTGAAGATGCAGGTAAATCTAAAGCTGAAATTGCAGCAATAACAAAGCCTGAACGCAGCATGTCTTTTCTTGCTGACGGGGTGTTAATAGAACAGGAATAATTTGGAGCGAAAGATCATTAAAACCGGTGACGGATCTGTTACTATACATTTGCCGCAATGGGATGAGCAGTACCACTCAAAGCACGGCGCTGTTCAGGAAGCGCAGCATGTTTTTATTAAAATGGGCCTCAATTATTTTGTGGAACACAAAGAAACCGCAGAGATTAAAATCCTGGAAATTGGTTTTGGAACAGGTTTAAATGCTTTTATTACTTTTCTTCAGTTAGAGCGGGTGCAGAGAAAGATAAGCTATACGGGAGTAGAAGCTTTTCCGGTAGAATCTTCAGAAATTGAGAAACTTAATTATGCTGAAATACTTTCCGCAGAAGATAAAGCAGAAATCCTGACGGAGATGCATAAAATTTCCTGGGAAAAGGAAACTGAAATTTCCGAAAACTTCCGGCTTCAAAAGAAAAAGATGAGGTTTGAGGCTATAGAGGAGAAGAAGGCATTTCACCTTATTTATTTTGATGCATTTGGAGCCAGGGTACAACCGGAACTTTGGTCCGAAGTTCTTTTTAAAAAAATGTTTGAAGCTTTAATGCCGGGCGGAGTCCTGGTGACTTATGCAGCTAAAGGCAGTGTGAGAAGGGCTATGCAGGCAGTTGGGTTTGTTGTGGAAAGATTGCCCGGCCCACCGGGGAAACGAGAAATGTTAAGGGCAGTTAAAATCATAAATGAATCCTGTTAAACCGCGTTTAAAGTTTGTAGTAATCCATCACAGTGGCGTACCTTAAAAGAAAAAATGCGGGTTTTAATTACGGGAGCAACAGGTCTAATCGGTTCGCATGTAACCAGATTATGTCATGAAAAGGGAATTGACGTGCATTATCTTACCACGAGTAGGTCAAAAATAGAAAAGCGAGAGGATTATAAGGGTTTTTACTGGAATCCCAGGGAAAATAATATTGATCTGGAGAGTATTAAAGGTGTAGATGCAATCATCAATTTGGTTGGGGCAAGTATTGCAGAGCGCTGGACAAAAGATTACAAAAGAGAAATTATAGAAAGCCGCACAGAAAGTGCTAAGTTGCTTTTTGAAACTTTATCGCAAAACGAACATTCCATAGAGCAATTTATTTCTGCAAGTGCAATAGGTATTTACCCCAGCTCACAGGAGAAACTTTATTTTGAAGATGATGAGGGTGTAGATGACTCCTTTGTAGGAAAGGTTGTTGTGAAATGGGAAAGTGCGGTCAATAATTTTCAGGATATTGGGATTGATGTTACCAAGATTAGAATAGGTCTTGTGCTGGCGCAAGATGGAGGGTTGCTTAAAAAGTTAAAAGAACCTGTAGGTTTTAATGTAGGTGCACCACTAGGAAATGGCAAACAATGGCAGTCCTGGATTCATGTTGAAGATCTCGCAAACATTTTTGTACATACCTTAGAGAATGAGCTTTCCGGTACTTACAATGCGGTAGCTCCCAACCCCGTAACCAACAAAGCACTCGTAAAATGTGTGGCAAAGCATATGGGAAAATCTGTTTGGTTACCAAATGTACCTGCTTTTGTTTTAAGGACAGTCTTAGGCGAAATGTCTACTATTGTCCTTTCCAGCCAGTTAGTAAGCAATAAGAAGATTGAAAGTACGGGTTATACCTTTAAATATACACAACTTTCAAAAGCTCTGGAAGATTTGCTGTAGTACCGGAAGCTTTCACTAACAGCCGGGGCTAAACCGGTAAATATTGCTCGTTAATTGTTATAAAAGAAAAAAGCTGCTTCAATTATTGAAACAGCTTTTCGTATTCTAAAACTTAAGAATCTTGAAATTAAGCTTTTGTAGCTTTAAGGTCAATCTTAAGTTCAATGTCATCACTTACAAAGTTGTCACCTAAATTGTCAAATACAGACTTAGATCCGTAGTTTACATTCCAGTCAGTTCTGTCGATCGTAAAAGTTTCGCTGGAAATTTCAATTTCATCTCCAGAACGGTTAATGTTCACGGGGAAAGAAACATTTTTAGTTTCTTCCTTGATGGTAAGGTTGCCTTCCATCATTTTTTGACCGTCTCTTTCAGTAATACCTGTAACTTCAAACTGCGCTTCAGGGTACTTAAGGATATTAAAGAAATCTCCTTCTTTTCCTTCTACAGTACCTTTAAGGTGTGCTTCAAGGTTCTCTTTATCTTCGCCTTCAAGATCTGTAACATCAATGGTCACCATGTCTATTGTAAAGCTTCCACTTTCAACAATAGAATCGTTTGCAGAAAAAGTTCCTTCAGAAACTTTAATTGTTCCGGTGTGGGTTCCTGTTGGTTTAGATCCCGACCACTCAATAACGGTTGCAGACGTGTCTACTTTATATTCTACAACTTCACCCTGGGCAACTGCAGCTTCTTTAGCTTCACTTACTTCGGCTTCATTGTTTTTTTCATTTTTACATCCTACTATTGATAAAGCAAGGAATGCGAATAGAAATGTGTTTAAAAAATTAGTTTTCATACTAATAGCTATTTTTGGTTTTTTGTTAAGCTGCGAAAGTATGAATAAGATGAATACATTACTCATAATTAATTATTAAAATCTATCTCGTGACATTTTGACATTTAGATATAATTGGCAATACTTTTGTCCCTTAATGCTTAGTAAAATGCGAAACAATGAGTAAGAAAAGTGATAATAAGATAAAAGCAGAAGAAAATTCTGCCAAAGATAAATTAGAGGATGCCATCGACGAAGCAATAGAAGAGGTGGAAGAAAGCGAGAGCAGCAAGGAAGATGCAGAGGACAATTCAGATTTTGGACTTTCGGAAACAGAATTATTGAAGGAAGAAATTCAGAAAGAAAAAGATAAATTCCTTCGCCTTTTTGCTGAATTCGAAAACTATAAAAGACGTACTTCCAAAGAACGGCTGGAATTATTTAAGACTGCCAACCAGGAAGTAATGACAGCTATGTTACCTGTACTGGATGATTTTGACCGTGCCTTAAATGAAATAAGAAAGACGGAAGATAAGAACCTGTTACAGGGAGTTGAGCTTATCAATAATAAATTCAGGGAAACTCTTAAAAATAAAGGCCTGGAACCTATGAATGTTGAAGAAGGAGAGACCTTTGATGCAGATATTCATGAGGCTATTACACAAATTCCAGCGCCTTCTGAGGATCTGAAAGGGAAAATTGTTGATGTTGTAGAAAGGGGCTATAAGCTTGGCGAGCGGATTATCCGTTACCCAAAGGTAGTCACCGGTAAATAGAGCAACTTTTTTTGAACCGCAAAAATAAACCATGAAAGAGGATTATTACGAAATATTAGGAATAAGCAAAGGAGCTTCATCTGCTGAAATAAAAAAGGCATATCGAAAAATGGCTATAAAGTATCACCCAGACAAGAATCCGGGGGATACTAAGGCTGAAGATATGTTTAAAAAGGCAGCTGAGGCATATGAAGTTTTAGGAAACGAAGAGAAAAAGGCACGTTATGACAGGTTTGGTCACCAGGCATTCGAAGGCGGAGGCGGCTTTGGTGGCGGTGGAATGAATATGGATGACATTTTTAGCCAGTTTGGAGACATCTTTGGCGGTGGCGGCTTTGGTGGTGGCGGCTTTTCCGGCTTTGGTGGCGGTTTTGGCGGGGGTCAAAGACGTGCCAAAGGAAGTAATTTGAGAATCCGTGTCTCGCTTACTTTAGAAGAGATTGCAAATGGCGCAGAGAAAAAGATAAAAGTAAAACGGAAATTACAGGCGCCGGGAACCACTTATAAAACCTGTAGTACCTGTAACGGTACAGGGCAAGTGACCCGTGTTACCAATACCATTTTAGGAAGAATGCAAACTGCTTCACCATGTAGTACCTGTGGCGGTAGCGGACAGATTATAGATCAAAAACCTGCTGAAGCTGATGCGAACGGGCTTTTAACCAAGGAAGAAACTGTTTCTATTAAAATACCCGCAGGTGTAGAGGATGGGATGCAATTAAAAGTTGCGGGAAAAGGAAACGATGCTCCGGGCAACGGTGTGCCGGGTGACCTTCTTGTGGCTATTGAAGAAAAAGAGCACCCAAGTCTTCAAAGAGAAGGGGATAACCTGCATTACGACCTTTACATAAGTTATTCTGAAGCTGTTCTTGGTAGCTCCAGGGAAATTGATACTGTTTCAGGTAAGGTCAGGATCAAAGTTGAAGAGGGAGTCCAGTCTGGTAAAATCCTTCGTCTTAGAGGGAAAGGAATTTCAAACCTTAACGGCTACGGCAAAGGAGATCTTTTAGTACATGTTAACGTTTGGACCCCAAAAACGTTAAACAAAGAACAGAAAGATTTTTTCGAAAAAATGGCGAATGATGAAAATTTCCAGCCTAATCCTGAGAAAAGCGATAAATCATTTTTTGAAAAAGTTAAAGATATGTTTTCTTAATTAGCAAGTTTTAAGAAAATTTTTATATATTTGAGTATCACTAATTCTTTAGTGATAATTTTTCTTTTTCATAGCAATTTTTTTCCCATCCTTAATTTATTAGGGGTGGGTTTTGTTTTTATAGCCCCTGTATGGTTATAAAAAGTTCTTAATGCAAAGAACTCTCAGGCAATTTTATTTATATTTACTCAACTTGGAATTTTTCTCTATGGATAATCTTTTGGTGGCCGAAAATATCTACAAGCACTTCGGAAAATTCACCGCACTTAATAACGTTTCAATAAGTATCCCAAGAGGAAGCGTTTTTGGCTTACTGGGTCCTAACGGGGCGGGAAAAACTACTCTTCTAAGGATTATAAACCAGATTACCATGCCAGATAAGGGCAGGGTTTACCTGGACGGCAGACCACTACACCCCAATGATATTGTGCATATAGGCTACCTGCCGGAAGAACGGGGCCTCTACAAATCTATGAAAGTTGGGGAACAGGCACTTTATCTTGCCAGGTTAAAAGGCCTGTCTAAAGCTGAAGCAAAAAAAAGACTGGATTACTGGTTTGAGAAGCTGGAAATAACTTCGTGGTGGGATAAAAAAATTCAGGAGTTATCCAAGGGAATGGCGCAAAAGGTACAATTTGTTATTACTGTACTGCACAACCCGAAATTGTTGATTTTTGATGAGCCTTTTAGTGGGTTTGATCCCGTAAATGCGGGGATAATAAAGAGAGAAATACTTCAGTTAAAAGAAGAGGGGGCTACTATTCTTTTTTCTACACATAGGATGGAAAGTGTAGAGGAACTATGTGACTATATGGCTTTAATTAATAAGTCCAATAAGTTGCTTGATGGTAAGGTGTCAGATATCAAAAAAGAATATAAATCCAATACCTACGAGATTGGTGTTGAGGCTTCTAACGAAGCGGCTTTACTTGCTGAGCTTCAGGAGAAATTTACACTGGGGAGAGCGCAGTTTAAAAGTATAAATGATGATCTTAAAGTGAGTGTGCAGTTAAAAGATTCGGAATCCCCAAACGATTTACTGGAATACCTGCTTACCAAAGGAAAAATTAATCATTTTGTGGAGGTCATTCCTTCAGTAAACGATATTTTTATAAAAACGGTGACTCAAAATGCGTAATCTCAGGCTAATTATTCAGCGGGAATATCTGGCAAGGGTCAGAAACAGGACATTTATTGTAATGACCTTCCTTAGTCCGCTTATTCTGGTGGGAATGATCCTTTTAATAGCCTATCTAAGCATGCTTAACAGTAGTGAACAGCGTATTATAGGAGTGCATGATAGAAGCGGGATTTTTATTGAAGAATTCCAGGATGACGAACAGGTTCAGTACCTGGATTATTCTTCAAAATCCCTTGAGGCGGCCAAGGAAATGATCCTGGATCAGGAATATTATGGACTTATTTATATTCCTGAAGAAATTAATGAAAATGATCTTGCCGGGGCAGTGCGGTTCTATGGCAAAGAATCTCCGGGAATGGGAATGCTTCAAAATATAGAAAAGATTGTAGCAGATAAGCTTACAGATCAGGAATTGCAGGATAGGGGAATAGATACTTCACAAATAGAAGCGGCCAGGGCACAGGTAAATGTTCAGATCCAGAATTTTTCCGGGGAGAGGAGCTCAAAAATGTCAAATTATATCAAGATGTTTTTTGGCGGTGCCGCGGGTTATTTGCTCATGATGTTTATCATTATCTATGGAAACATGGTAATGCGCAGTGTAATTGAAGAAAAAACAAATAGAATTATTGAAATTATAGTTTCTTCGGTAAAGCCCATACATCTTATGCTGGGAAAGGTTATTGGTACTTCCCTTGCCGGTATTACCCAGTTTTCTATATGGGTGGTTGTTGGCGGTATTTTACTGGCTGTGCTGTCCATCTTTTTCGGCATAGATCCTTTTACGATTAAACCACCGGCACAGGCACAAATGGAGCAAATGATACAGCCAGAAGTTCAACAGCTCGTAGTAGATGTTGTGAACCTTCCAATACTGAGTCTCCTTATATTTTTTCTTATTTATTTTATTTCGGGATATTTTTTATACAGCGCAATTTATGCAGCAATAGGAGCCGCTGTAGATAGTGAAACCGATACACAACAGTTTATGTTTCCGGTTATTTTACCACTCATGTTGGGGATATATGTGGGATTTTTTGCAGTCATTGAAAATCCGCACGGGACTGTTTCAACAATTTTTTCAATGATTCCGTTAACCTCTCCTATAGTGATGCTTATGCGTATCCCATTTGAGGTACCGTGGTGGGAACTGGTTATTTCGATAGCTATTCTTCTGGCCACTAATTTTGCGGTGGTCTGGATTGCGGCTAAAATATACAGGGTGGGGATACTTATGTATGGTAAAAAAGCAAGTTATAAGGAAATTTATAAGTGGCTTAAATATTAATGATGCAGGAAGGAACAAGGGAGCAAATATCAGAAATAATTGAGCAGGATATCTGGGGAGCCATTCAGGATATATGGAACTTTGTTTTGGTTTCTTATGAAGTAAAGGATGGTTCTATTATAGAAATTACTATAGGCCTCGTCCTGCTTGTGATTTTTGTTTTTATAGTCACCAGTATTGTGCTGCGTTTGCTGCGGTCGTTTATTAGCAGTAAGCTGATAGCAGAGGACAAGATGAAGTTCGTAAGCATCTTTAAATTTGTTAAATATATCGTATATCTCACGGTGATCCTGATTACCCTGAGTACTGCGGGAATCGATATTACAGTGGTTCTAACCGCTTCTGCTGTTTTATTTGTAGGTATAGGTCTTGCGCTTCAGGAATTATTTCAGGACATAATAGGTGGGGTATTTATAATTATAGATAAATCACTTTTAGTTGGTGACGTAATAGAGATGGATGGTCGCGTGGGCCGTGTTTTCCAGATAAAGCTTAGAACCACCCGTGCCCTCACAAGGGATGATAAGGTAATGGTAATTCCCAACCATAAATTTATTAGTGAAACCCTCTATAATTATACACAAAATCACAAGACGACAAGGGAAGCAGTTAAAGTAGGGGTGGCTTATGGAAGTGATACAGAAAAAGTAAGACAGGTGCTTCTCGAATGTGCAAAAGAACAGAAAGGGATCTTAAAAAAGCCCGAGCCTTTTGTGCTTTTTGAGGATTTTGGAGATTCGGCTTTAATGTTTGGATTGCACTTTTATATAACCGATAGTTTTGTGGATCCTAAAGTTAAAAGTGAGTTAAGGTTCAATATAGATAAGAGATTCAGATTAAATAATATTACTATTCCTTTTCCACAGCGGGATGTACATATGTTTTATTCACAGAACAAACCTACAGATAATGAAGAAAGCGATTAAGCTACTTTTTTTAATATTTGTCCTGTTTTCATTTGAAAAAATTTCGGCGCAGGTCACAGATCTGGCAAGGATAGAATATACTTATTTCCCTCAAAGACAATCAGATAATTCTTTTAGAAGGTTCAGGACCTTTTTTAATTATCCAATTGAGCTTAAAACAGAAGGTTCTTATCTGGTACCGGGGATAGAATACAGGAATGTAAATTTTAAATATGAAGATCCGGAACCTTTTAAAACTGCAAAACTTGACAGGTTCCAATCTTTTACAGCTACCCTGGCATATACATTTGAGATGAAGGACGACTGGAGGTTTGGAGTCCAGACAGGTATTAAAATAGCTTCCAATTTTTCCCGGTCAGATATAATTAATGATGATTTAATTTATGAAGGTGCGATCTTTTTTATTAAAGTGAAGGATGATGAACAAGTAGATAAACCCTGGCGGTTTATACTTGGGGTAAATTATTCTACAACAAGGGGTTATCCTTTCCCGCTGCCGGTGATAAATTATTTTAGGGAATTTAGTCCTGACTGGTCCTTTGCCCTGGGCGTTCCAAAGAGCAATCTGCGTTATTCCATAAGCAAACGAAGTACGTTGCAGGCTTTTGTCACTCTGGATGGTTTCTTTGCTAATGTGCAGGATAATTTTGATGTAACACCAATGAACAATAATAGCCTGGACGCTACTGCAGAAAATATATCGATGACAATTTTACTAAGTGGTTTGGGCTATGAATATAACTTTACCGAGCATTTTTCTTTCTATGTATATGCCGGTTACACCTTAATTAATGATATACGCTTTCGTGATGGAAACCAGGATGATGTCCTTACTATTAATGACACCAATACTTTTTATTCACGGGGCGGATTAAAATTCAGTATACTATAATGGCTAAAATTTTATTAATAGAAGATGAAGCAGCGATTAGAAGGGTTCTTGTGAAAATCCTTTCTGAAGAAAATAAAACCTATTCAGTAGAAGAGGCTGTAGACGGGCTGGAGGGAATGGAGAAAATAAAAGATGAAGACTATGACCTGGTCCTCTGTGATATAAAAATGCCTAAAATGGATGGTGTTGAAGTGCTGGAAGCCACAAAAAAGATAAAACCTGAAGTTCCTTTCGTGATGATTTCCGGTCACGGCGATTTGGATACCGCAGTGAATACCATGAGAATGGGAGCTTTTGACTATATTTCCAAACCGCCAGATTTAAACCGTCTCCTTAATACCGTCCGTAATGCACTGGATAGGAAAGAGCTTGTTGTGGAAAATACCCGCCTTAAAAAGAAGGTTAGTAAAAACTATGAAATGATTGGCGAATCTCAGGCCATCGTTAGAATAAAAGAGCTTATAGAAAAAGTGGCGCATACAGATGCCCGTGTTCTTATTACAGGACCAAACGGTACAGGAAAAGAACTGGTTGCACATTGGCTGCATCAAAAAAGTGATCGCTCCAAAAGCCCTATGGTAGAGGTGAATTGCGCCGCGATTCCTTCAGAGTTAATTGAAAGTGAGCTTTTTGGCCATGTAAAGGGAGCCTTTACTTCTGCTAATAAAGACCGGGCCGGTAAATTTGAAGCGGCCAATGGCGGTACTATTTTTCTGGATGAAATAGGAGATATGAGCCTTTCTGCCCAGGCCAAGGTGCTAAGGGCGCTTCAGGAAAACAAAATTTCCCGGGTGGGTAGTGATAAGGACATTAAAGTAGATGTAAGGGTGGTAGCTGCCACCAATAAGGACCTTAAAGATGAAATAGAGAACAACAAATTCCGGGAAGATTTATACCACCGGCTTGCCGTAATTCTCATCCAGGTTCCTTCACTTAACGACCGGAAAGAAGACATTCCATTACTTGTAGACCATTTTTCAGCAAAAATAGCGAGTGACCAGGGCAATAATAAGAAGGAGTTTACAGATGAAGCACTGGAAATCCTAAAGGAATACGACTGGCGGGGAAATGTGCGCGAACTAAGAAATGTTGTGGAACGGCTAATTATCCTTGGTGGAGAAAAAGTAACCGCAGAAGATGTAAATCTGTTCGCAAGTAAGTTTTAAGAAGTTGGAAGTGAAAAGTTGAAAAAATTGCCGGTTATCGGTTGGCAGTGATGAGTTATGAGTTGTCGATTTCAAAATTTAAGATCCATCCATCAAAATAATCCGTTCAGTACTACTTGCTAAGAACTTAAAGCTTTTGCTACTTCGCTTTCTTTACATTATCTGGAATATACCTTAAGAAATACATAGTATCGCCACTGGGATGATCCCAGGTATGGAAAAGCTCAAAACCAAATCTCTGGTAAACCACAGAATTTTTTCTATGCCGGGTTTCGGCGTATAACGGAATCTTATATTCCCTTGCGCGCCGGTAAAACTCATCTTTCATAGCCTTTCCTACCTGCGTGTCAGCACCGCGGGAGTCAGAAAGTATTCCCCAAAACCAACAGTAAAGATATTCACCTTCCTGCGGTCGTTGCTTCTTAATATAATTCTGATTTTTTACAATCTGGTAAGCATTTACTATTCCGGTAACATTCCAAACCAGCTTTAGTTCCGGCCAGAGATCTTTCCAGAAGGAATCTTCTTTCTTGCTGGTCTTAAACAAAATAGCAATACCCTTCCGGTTTTCAGAGATTACCAAAGCATCTTTTTCTATAGCTTTTTCAACCATATGCGTGGCAAGGTATCTAAAGCGCTTGTCCCTGCCCGGACCTTTTTTTACAATATCCATAGAAGAAGGAATCTCTTTTAAAAGACTGCTAACCTTCTCTATAATCTCTTCTTTTTCTTCGTTATTCAAGACTGCTATTGTTTAGCAGCGAAGATAAAAAAAATTTAGTCTTTCAAAGATTGTATATTTAGGTATTCCAATACTTGTATAATGAAAGAAATAAACCATCAGAACCTAAAAATCACCAAACCTGTAAAACTGGAATCGCTTCCTACGTCGTTAGATACACAGGCCGGAAAAAAGGAGATTGAAAAAGAGCTCAGGGAAACAAGGAAAAACCTGGCAGACTGGCAGGATAAGTTGTATGCACACAACAAATATTCAGTATTGGTTTGCCTGCAGGGGATGGATACTTCAGGTAAGGACAGTCTTATTCGGGAAGTTTTTAAAGGTTTTAATAGTCGGGGAGTGGTGGTGCACAGCTTTAAAACACCAACTTCAAAAGAATTAAAACATGATTTTTTATGGAGACATTACTGCGCACTTCCCGAAAGGGGGAAATTTGGTGTCTTTAACCGCACGCATTATGAAAATGTGCTGGTAACAAAAGTTCATCCTGAATATATTTTGAATGAAAGGCTGCCGGGTGTAAATTCTGTTTTTGACATAGACAGTGATTTTTGGGAAGAACGTTATGAAGCCATTCGAAATTTTGAAAAGCATATAGCACAAAACGGAACAATTATTTTTAAATTTTTCCTCAACATTTCAAAAGAAGAACAGCGGCAAAGACTTCTAAGAAGATTGCGAAAACCAGATAAAAACTGGAAATTTTCCCCCGGAGATCTGGAAGAGAGAAAATTATGGAACAAATACAGAGATTGTTACGAAGAGGCTATCAATAAAACTTCAGCCGAAAAAGCACCATGGTATGTTATTCCTGCAGATAGTAAGCCAACGGCACGTTATTTGGTTGCTAAAATCATGCTGGATAGACTTCAGAAGTATAAAGATGTGCAGGAACCAAGTCTGCCTCCAGAAATTTTAAAGAACCTGGAAGATTACAGGAAGCAGCTTGAAAAAGAATAATCCTTTCCTTTTTCCGTTAAATACACTAAAGTCATTTTTTTGATGAAAAATATAATTTTTACCGTTGTAAGTTTATTGATTATCATTCCGGTTATTTCTCAAAACAGCCAGGCACAGGGAGATTCCCTAATGCTCCGTAAGATTTATGATATGTCACTCATGCAGGGCAAAAGTTATGACTGGCTGGACCACCTCTCTAACAAAATAGGGGGGAGGTTGTCTGGATCTTATCAGGCACAGCAGGCGGTGGAATATACTAAGGCAGAACTGGAAAATATTGGTCTGGACAAAGTATGGCTACAACCGGTGATGGTTCCAAAATGGACACGTGGTTCAAAGGAATTTGCTTATGTGGAAACTTCTCCCGGCACGACCAGGAATGTAAATATTACAGCCCTTGGTGGTTCTGTTGCGACTCCTGCCGGTGGCACAAAAGCCCCGGTGATTGAAGTACAGGGAATAGAAGACCTGGAACGTTATGGAAAGGAACAAATTAAAGGGAAAATTGTCTTTTTTAACCGTCCCATGCGCCCCGGTCTGATTAGTACTTTTGAAGCTTACGGCGGTTGTGTGGATCAGCGTTATTCGGGAGCGGCAGAAGCCGGAAAATATGGCGCGGCAGGTGTAATTGTTCGCTCAATGAACTTGAGAATGGACGATTATCCGCATACAGGATCAATGAGTTATGGCGAAACTCCGGTTTCACAAAGGATTCCCGCCGCGGCAATCAGTACTAATGATGCTGCTTACTTAAGCGGAATTTTAAAAATGAACAAGGACCTTAAATTGTATTTCAAACTCAATTCAGAGCAGCACGAAGATGTGCAGTCGTACAATGTAATTGGTGAAATTACAGGAAGCGAGTATCCTGAAGAGATTATGGTCGTGGGCGCCCATCTGGATTCCTGGGATATTGGTGACGGTGCGCACGATGATGGTGCCGGCGTGGTGCAGTCTATGGAAGTGCTCAGGCTTTTTAAGGAGATAGGATACAAGCCGAAAAGAACCATAAGAGTAGTGCTTTTTATGAATGAAGAAAACGGGCTTCGCGGAGGTAACAAATATGCTGAAGTAGCTAAGAGTAAAAATGAAGAGCATATTTTTGCTCTTGAAAGTGATGCGGGAGGGTTCACACCCAGGGGCTTCTCTTTTGATGCAGATAAAGCACAATTTGCACAAATACAGAGCTGGAAAGGACTTTTTAAACCTTATCTCATCCATTATTTTGAATTAGGCGGAAGCGGTGCCGATATTGGTCCTTTAAAACAGGGCGATGTTGTCCTTGCCGGTCTGCGTCCCGATTCCCAACGTTATTTTGACCATCACCATGCTGCAAATGACACTTTTGAACATGTGAATAAGCGTGAACTCGAACTTGGAGCCGCAACCATGGCTTCCCTCGTTTATCTCGTCGATAACTACGGAATAAAAAGAATAAACATCAATACAACAGAAAAATTGTGATCCTAAAAAGTACACTTTTTAAGACTAGGGTTCGATAATTGCCAATTTTGCTCACTGATTTTTTAGAGGGTAGAGGAGGAATCATTTCTGCGCATATCCTCGAAATCTGCGGGAGAATTGAACTTCGAG
>NZ_JAVRHP010000078.1:0-15043 GCF_031846505.1 Autumnicola edwardsiae | reverse complement strand
ATCAAATATCAAACTCTCCAGACACAACAGCTGGCTATTTTTTAATCGAACTCAGGTTATGAACAAGTTTTCCAGCGAACAAAGCTGTAAAGAGTATTTTCAGGGATATTCGGGTGAAAGAAGGTATAATTTGCAAAAAATGTGGGTGCAGAAATCCTTACTGGCTGAATGCAAAATGGCAATTCCAGTGCTGAAAATGTGTTTCAGGACAACTTTAAAAAGTGGAACCGTAATGGAAAATTCACGTTTGCCCTTTCGCATCTGGTTTCTTGTGATGCTCTTATACCAGCACCAAAAAAGAAATTTCTGCTTGTGGATTACAGCGGCAGATAGGTAATAAAAGGAATATGATTATTTGGTCTATAATGCATCAGTTATGGGTTGTTATGGGCAAAAGAGATGACCAATACCAGCTCACGGATATAATTGAATTTGAGGAGTATTTTGAAAAACAGGTGCCGGAACCTACAAAGGAGAACCTAAAACGGAGGCGAGGCATCAGCGACAAATTAATGTAGCCGTCATGGCAGAGTCCCCACCTTTTGAAAATATAACATCAGGTAAAACATCTAGCCATTGCAGGTTCTGAAAATCCTAAAAAACCATAAATCTTAGGAAGTTGAATATGATAAAGGATTCTCTGGATCCAAAAACTATTGTATTGTCCGATAAAAGTTCAAGCTATTTTAATTTTGAGGAATATGTGGAGGCTCATATTACTGCAAAATCCAAAAAGGAGACTACGCCTGAAATACTGAAATGGTACATTAGCGATCAGTAATGCAAAAAGGAACTCTTAGGGGCCTATAATAAATGGGGAATACCTGCAAAACTTATCTTGATGAATTCGTTTATAAGCTCAATAGGAGGCTTTTTAAATAAATTTTTGAAAGGCTGATTGTAGCAAGTATTTATTCTTACTGGCAACCATGAGCGGCTCAGCTAAGTTTTAATGTTAGACGGATTTATACCCGCTTCTTTTTGACCATTTCTCAGAACGGCCATGGACTGAAATGTATGGGGGATACTCCTTATACCGTATAGAATATACAATTTTTAGAAAAAACTTTTGGATTGACAAAAAAGCAGCATAGTACAGGATACACAAATGGAAGTATTAGGATATATTTGAAACAATGTTAATAATTTTAACAATTAAGAGGACTGAAACTTGAAAAAAGAATAATTTTAATCCATTTAAAATATGAATATGAAATCAAATCGACTGCTTAAAAAACATTTCTACTTGGCATTTTGCCTATTAGTTTGCCCGGGGGTGATGGCTTTCTCAAACAAAATGGATGCCTCTACAGTATTTGACAGCTTTAATAATAATTTTATTCTAGAAGAGCCTAATTTGACTAACTCTTTAGATTTCACAATTTCTGAAAATTCAAATGATCAAAGGAGTATAGAAGGAAAAGTTGTAGATGATAATGGTCTACCTTTGCCGGGTGCGACAGTTATGGAGAGAGGTACAAATAATGGTACAGTTACTGATTTTGATGGTAATTTTAGTTTAAATGTTTCGGGGCCAGATGCTGTGCTGGTTGTGGAGTTTTTAGGTTATGTAAATCAAGAAATCACAGTCGGTTCTCAAGACTCTGTTACAATTTCTCTTGAACCTAATCCGGAGAGTCTGAACGAAGTTGTGCTGGTGAGTTATGGTAGACAAAGCACTAGAAACTTAACTAGTTCAGTTTCCACGGTTGATGCTGAATCAGTTCAAGATGTTGTCGCAGCTGAGTTTGGTCAACAGTTACAGGGAAGGGTAGCTGGATTACAAGCTACCCAAGCAACAGGACGTCCAGGTAACGGGTTTCAGTTTAGAATAAGGGGTGCAGCTTCTTTTTCTTCTGGTTTTCAACCGTTGATCGTAGTAGACGGTCAACCACTTGCGGGAGGGGTAGACCAACTTGATCCTAATCAAATTGAAACATTTACAGTTTTAAAGGATGCTGCCGCCACTGCTTTATACGGCTCTAGGGCCTCTAACGGAGTAATACTTATTACGACGAAACAAGCGATACCTGGCAAAACTAGTATATCGCTTAATGCTTCTTATGGTTGGCAAACCGTTCCGGAAAGAGGGAGACCGGATCTCATGAATGCAAGACAATTTGCAACTTATATGAATGGTCTCTATGAGGACAGGGCAAGATACGAGGATTATACGGGAGGTATACCCGATGATTATGTGAATCCGGAACGGTATGGCGAAGGAACAGACTGGTATGATGCGATTTATAGAACCGCTCCAATTCAAAATTATTCTGTAAATATTTCATCTGGCACAGATAAATTATCGTCTAGTACAACCATATCTTATTTTAATCAAGAGGGGGTATTGCTTAATACTGGGGTTGAAAGATTTTCACTCCGTAGCAATAATGAATATCGGCCGAGTGATCACTTCACAATAGGGTTGAACATAGCGCCATCCTATCAAGAGAATCTTAATACTGAAGGCCGAACTGATGGAAGTAGATATATAATTGGTAATGCTACTTCTGCTTCACCGCTTGTTCCCATTTATGATGAAGAGGGGAATTTTAATTCGGTTGTTGCTTCTGATGGTATGCTCAGCGTAGCAAATCCTGTTGAACAAATGCTATTGCGTAATGGAACTATAGATGAATTCCGAGTGTTGTCAAATTTATATGCAGAGATTGAAATCTTAGATAATTTAAGATTCAATTCAAGTTTTAATATTGATCTCGGCAGTTCAGTTTATAATGAATATTTTGGATCCCATTACGGTGCTGGCTTAGGCGTACGAGAACTTCCACATCCTCCTTCACAAAATCTTTCCCTACACGAGTCAGATAATTACTTATCTTGGGTAAACGAAAACACATTAACCTATAATTTAGATTTGAATGATCATTCCTTTGAGTTTTTAGCAGGTCAAAGTTCTCAAAAATATGAAAGAAGGTATAGATCAATGAGAGGTAGTAATTTTGCAGGTGACCAAGTACCTTTGCTTTCTGGGGCTGCTGTTACGTCTGGTACCAATAATTTAGAAGAGTGGAGCTTAGCTTCTTTATTTGGAAGAATAAATTACAATTTTTTAGATAGGTATTTAATTTCTGGAACCATACGCCAGGATGGATCTTCGCGTTTTGGAGCCAATGAAAAGTATGGTGTATTTCCCTCTATATCCGCTGGTTGGATTGCTAGCGACGAAAACTTTTTTCCGGAAAATCGTTTTGTAAAATTCTTGAAATTTAGAGGTAGTTATGGTGAAACTGGAAATTTTAATATTGGTAATTATCAGCAGATATCTAATATTTCAAGTACAAATTATGTTTTTGGAGGTTCTTTAACTCCTGGTTTATCACTCAGTAATATAGGAAATAGGAATTTAACCTGGGAGGTCTCACGTCAAGCTGATTTTGGTGTGGATATGAGACTTTTAGACAATAGAGTGAGTTTTTCCTATGACTATTATAATAAAACTACGGAGGGTATGCTCTATGATGTTCCAATACCTAGAGAATCGGGGTTTAATAGTATAACTACCAATACAGGAGAATTTGAAATGTGGGGACATGAATTTGTTCTGAGTACAGTGAATTTTGATGGAGCATTTAGCTGGAATACGAATTTCAACATTTCCTTTAATGATAACGAAGTAGTTGAATTACCCCCAAATACTCCTTTCATAGGAGGGGGGGGCACATATAGCGGTTTTAATAGATCTGTCGAGGGTGGCAGTATTGGAGAATTTTATGGATACGTCTTTGATGGTATTTACATGACAGAAGAAGACCTTGAAAATTATCCAACACATTCTACGTCAGCTTTGGGCTCTGCAAGAATGAGAGATGTCAATGGAGACGGTGTGATAACAGCGGACGATAGAACCTTAATAGGTAATCCTAATCCTGATTATATTTTCGGAATGAATAATACTTTCGGCTACAAAAATTTTGATTTTACTATTGACATTGCTGGACAAGTAGGGAACGAAATAATGAATGTAAGTCTTCAGGATCTTCACAATAATGACGGGGTTTTCAATATGAGTACCGATATGATTAATCGTTGGAGATCTCCCACTGATCAGGGTGATGGGGAGACTCCTGGTACGCGCAGTGGTAGTACTGAACTATATAGATTAGCAAATACAACATGGGTATCTGATGGAAGTTTCTTAGCTATTAAAAATATTGCTCTTGGCTATACTTTTAATGTTAATGATTTTAATTTTATGCAATCTGCTCGACTTTACCTAGCCATGCAACAAGCTTTTGTTTTCACTAATTATTCAGGTCAAAATCCTGAAGTGAATATAGATCGGGATGATGTTGTTGGAAGATTTGGCCAAGATCTAAGTACAACACCGGTGCCTAGAAGAATCGTTATTGGCGCAAATATCAGGTTTTAAAAAAAAATATTAAATTAAATATCATGAAAAAAATAAAAATAATTACATACTCAATTTTTGCACTGAGCCTATTAAGCTCGTGTGACAAAGAATTTCTGACTCTTTATCCGGAGGGCAATTTAAATGAAGGAAATTTCTTCTTGTCTACAGAAGATTTCGAAACCGCTTTAGTTGGTGCTTATGTTCCTTTAAGGGATGTTGCAAGTATAGCATATTTCATGGATGAAATAAGGGCTGATAATTCAACATATATTTATAACGCTCGGGATAGGGGCAATGCAAGCATTGAGAATATAGAAACTTATCTAAACCAAGCCGATAATGCAACGACCTATGCACGATATCAAGCAGACTATAACGGTATATCTAGAACTAATATTATTTTGGATAACATGGAGGATATAGCCTTTGAAATGTCTGATGAGGATAAAAATAGGATTATTGGTGAAGCTAAGGCCTTACGTGCTTTTTATTATTTTGATTTGGCACGAAATTATGGTGGTGTTCCTTTGCATTTAAATCAAGTAACAACTATAGAAGAAACAGCTCTGCCGAGGGCAACACTTGATGAGTTATATGCGCAAATCCTCTCCGATCTTACGGACGCAATACCTTTACTACCCGATCCAATTTTTAGTGGCTCTCAAACCGGACGTATGAACAAAGGAAGTGCGTCTACGGCCTTGGCTCATGTTTATTTAAGGCTGGAGGAATATGATAACGCTATTCCCTTGTTAAGGGATGTGACCCAGATGGATTATGAATTACTGCCCGATTTTAGAGATATTTTTAATCCTGCCAATAAAGGTAACCAGGAAATAATTTTTGCTGTTCAGTATCAATCCGGTAACACAGGTCAAGAGAGTAATTTTATTTATCGCTTTACTCCCATTACAACGGATACTCAGGAGATTTTAGGTGTGAGTTTCAATAATACTATAGGCGGCTGGAATGTTCCAGCAGAGAATTTGATAAATCTTTTCGAACCTGGTGATCAGCGGTTTGATGCGAGTATTGGTGTTATAGAGGGGACAGATGATGATCAAGGTTATATACCCTCCGGAGTAGAAAGTGCCGTTGGTTATACACCCACCCCTGGAGTAGATTATCATTATTTCACCAAAAAATATTATTATCCTCCCTATCCAAATCTTAATCAGAATACCGATCAAAATTGGCCTGTCTATAGATACTCTGAGGTTCTACTTATGTTGGCAGAAAGTTTAAACGAAACAGGAGCATCTGCAGAAGCTTTAACCTATCTAAATCAGGTAAGAACAAGGGCATTTGGTAGTGGGAATGGTCAGATCACGGAGACGGACCAGACCAATCTAAGAGGTATTATTGCAGAAGAAAGAAGATTAGAGCTTGTATTTGAAAACAAGAGATACCAAGATCTAATTCGAACAGATAGAGCTATCCCGGTGATGACAGAATTTGGAGAAGAACAGAAGGAAAAATTTCCTTTTCTTTTGCCGCAAGCCTATAACATAGAAAAATACAAGCTATTGTATCCAATACCTCAGAGAGAGCTTGAACTTAATCCACTATTAGTCCAAAATCCTGGTTATTAGAATTCACAAAACTAAAGATTGTCAAATTCGGTTTTTTATTTGATAGTCTTTAGTTTTAAAAAATAAATGAAATCATTGTAACCTGATAAGAAATTATTCTCAGAACTTAGTGTAGAGACTATTCTGGGAATTTTTTCTTTAACATTATTATGGACAGAAAGTCTTTTGTTAGAGAGTACTATGGTATATAATGTAACGCTGGATTGTGCCAAATATCGTTGAAGATTAATAGTAGCCAATTATTGATGGAAACTTATAATCTCTGTTATTATTTGTGAACTTTATTGAATTAAAATTCTGTTTTAACGTTTATTTCATTTTATGTTAAGGATGCTCAAAAAATTAAGAATAAAAAGTTGCTTTGGAGTGAATTGCTGGGATAGAATGAGTGCATGTTTTTATTTTTAAGTAGTTTATTAATTTCGGATTTAAACAATATCATTTATGAATTATTTAAGGATCAATTTTTTTCTTTTTTTCTTTTTTACTCTTACCATTTATGGACAGGAAAGTGCACCATCTGGGTTACTTTGTGAATTGCTTCCTCATCCGGAATTATCGGTTATTACTGCTACAAATCCTGGTTTTAGTTGGATAGTGAATTCTGAAGAAGATGGAGATCATCAATTGGGGTACCAGATTCAAGTTGTATCATCACCAGACTCTTTTAAAAATAATTATTTATGGGATTCCGGTGAAGTTGCTTCGCAACAATCTATTAATGTTGATTATGAAGGAAAGGAATTAAAAGCTAATCAATCCTATTTTTGGAGAGTTCGAACCTGGAATAAAAAAGAGGGGAAATCTCCATGGAGTGTCATTCAACGATTTAATACTTCTGATTTTAATCATTCGTATTCTTGGCCAGGAGAAAGTAGGTGGGTAGAAATAAATAATTCAAAAGACGATAGTTTTTGGACATTTGAAGACCGAGAACCCACCGTTTTTTATGACCAAGTTCCTGAAAAAATAGTTTTTAAAAAAGATAAAATCTTTTATGATTTTGGGAAAGATGCTTTTGCTTATCTTACTTTCAATATAACCTGGAATTCAAATGATGATGATAAAGATTACCTCGATATTGCTTTAGGTGAGAGGGCAGTAAACGATTCTATCGATGCGGTACCCCTGGGAGGATCGATAATTTATGAAACTTATCGGCTTAAATTAAAAAGTGGAACAAATGATTATATTTTAAAAATTCCCCGTTTCATACCTGAGTATCCGCATAGTCAAAGTTTGCCGCTTCAAATGCCTGAAGTTATACCATTTCAGTATGTTGAAATAACAAAAAAAAATAATTTAAAAATTAATGAAATTACTCGGAAAGCATTGCATGTAATTTTCGACAATAAAGCCTCATCTTTTCTTAGTTCTGATGATGATCTAAACGCAATTTATGAACTGAGTAAATATTCTACAATTGCTAATACGTTTAATGGAGATTATGCGAATAGTAACCGTGAAAGAATGATGTACGAAGCGGATTGTTATATACAGCAATTGTGTCATTATTCTATTGATCGTAAGTTTACGACCGCCCGTTACAGTATGGAAAACCTTATATACCATGCTTCTTGGCCTACCGAATGGATAATGCATAGTATCTTTATGGCTTATGCCGACTACCTTTATACTGGTAATACTGAAATGATTGAAAAATACTATGGGGACCTAAAAGCAAAAACCCTTAAAGAGCTTGAAACACCAGTAGGACTAATTAGTACCCGTACTGAGTTACAAACTGAAGACTTTTTAAAGTCTATCCACTACGGGGGGGAAGAATTAAATGACATTGTGGATTGGCCGAATGGTCTCCAAGGTATATATCCATCTGGGGAAACCGATCATTTTGAATACAAAACTTATAACTCAGTTGTTAACGCATTCTACTATAGATCTCTTTTACTAATGGGAAAAATGGCATCTGCTATTAATTATACTGAAGATGCTGCCTTTTTTCAGAATAAGGCGGAGAAAGTAAAGGGAATTTTCAATAAATCTTTTTTTAATGATGAAACAAAACTATATGTTGATGGAATTGGAAGTAAACACTCTTCACTTCACGCTAATATGTTTCCTCTTGCTTTTGGGTTAGTTCCAAACGAAAAGAAAGAAAGTATAGTAAATTTTGTTAAAGGAAAGTGGATGGCCTGTGGAGTATATGGGGCATTCTATCTAATGCAAGCACTGTATGATTCAGAAGAAGGAGAATATGCCCTAAATCTTATGACAAATGATTCAGATCGTGGTTGGCTCAACATGATTCGCGTTGGTGCAACAATGACTACCGAGGCTTGGGATCAAAAATATATGCCCGATTATTATAGTTGGAATCATGCTTGGAGTGCTTCTCCAGCATATATTATTCCGCATTATATGATAGGGATACAGCCCGTTGAGGCTGGTTTTAGTGAAATGATTATTAAACCACAACCTGGGAAACTGGAGTGGGCTAAAATGAAATTACCTACAATAAGAGGTAATGTCGTCGTTGAGATAAAACAAAAATCTGGAGATTTTTTCAATCTTGATCTAAAAATTCCTGCGAATACGACTGCTAAAGTGTATATTCCAAAAATTTCGGAAGAATGTTCATTAATAGTTGATGGTAAGGAAATTACAAATCAAACAGTAGATGGGTCATGGTTCGTCATTAATTGTTCTTCTGGAAGACATTCTTTTAGAAGTGAAAAGATTTAACCAGGATAATTATAAAAAATAGAACAGTAATTATTGTAAATTTATGAGAAGAAGGGAATTTTTATTACAAGGTACAGTATTCACTGTAGGAGGAATGTTATTGTATAATACTCCAGCAATGGCACGAAATATTTTTAAAGAGGATGCCACTGAATTATCCGATAATTTATATCAACTTTTTAAAGATCCGCCGCCTAATTATCGTCCTTTTGTGAGATGGTGGTGGAACGGTAATAAAATAGAAAGAAATGAGTTGGCACGAGAGTTGGAATTATTGAAAGATGTAGGTATAGGTGGAGTTGAAATTAATCCTATTTCATTTCCATCAAATACCGATGATATGAATATAACCTCCGTAGAATGGTTGAGCGATGAATGGATCGATTTATTGAAGTTTACATTCGATAAGGCTAAATCACTTGATATGACGTGTGATCTCTTAGCTGGTACTGGTTTTCCTTTCGGATCAAAAGTACTTGAAGGCGAAGAGCGTTCACAAATAGTAGTAATTGCCGTTAAGAAAATAAAAGGACCTGCTGATAGAGAGTTTTCACTTTTTGATTTATATGCGGAAGCAGATCCGGAAATTTACAATTCTTATAGTGGGCGTAAAGTAGAAATGTTATCATTAAAATTAGTTCCAGACCCATTAAATGATATAAAAGATGTTATTGACCTTTCTGATCAAATCGTAAATGAAACTATTAAGATATCTATTCCTAAAGACAGTTCTTACGCGTTGTATGCTTTGGTCGAAATAGAAGGTTTTATGGGTGTAATACAGGGAGTGTCCAAAGTACCAGTATTAAATCATTTTGATTCAGACGCAGTGAATAAATATCTAAACCATATTACGGACAGGATTGAAAGTAGAATCGGTCCAATTGGTTCTGATATTCGTGCTTTTTTTGCTGATAGTTTGGAAGTCGAAGGAGCAAATTGGACGAGCGGGATGGTTGAGGAGTTTAAAAAAAGAAGAGGGTATGATATTTTACCGTTCTTACCGTTTATTCTCTTTAAGATTGGTAGAATGGGTAACACTATAGATGAAAATTATACTGTTGGTTTCAGTCCTGAATTTAATAATATGATTGAACGTATGCGATTTGATTTTGCTTTAACAAAAGCGGAATTGTTTCATGATTCATTTATTTTGAATTATACAAAATGGTGTACAGAAAACAATGTTAAATCTAGAGCACAGGCTTATGGTAGAAATTATTTTTTATTAGAAGGTAGCTTCGAAATTGATATTCCGGAATGTGAAACTTGGTTAAAATATGGTTTAGGTGAAGATATTGCAGAAGAGGATTTTACCCAATATCCATGGCACCTGGGTCGGGGGAATACAATGATAAACAAATACGTGTCTTCTGCAGCACATCTTAAAGACAAAAATATTGTTAGTTCAGAAGAGTTAACCAATACTGCTATGGTTTTTAATGAATCCTTGGAAATTTTTAAGATAGCAGGTGATCAAAGCGCAGTTTCCGGAGTTACTCATCCCATATTTCATGGTTTTAATTATTCACCAAAGAGTGCAACATTTCCTGGTTGGATAACCTATGGGGGCTACTTTAGTGAAAATAATACCATGTGGCCTTATTTTAAAAATTATACCGATTACAGAGCACGGCTTTCTGCACTCTTTCAACAATCAACAATGTTTGCAGATATTGCTGTTTTACCTCCCATCCCAGACATGTGGGGTGAAGTGGGAGCTCAAATGGAACCTTTTCCCACAGTAGTTTCTCCAAATTATCAATCACTTGTTTGGGAGGCAATTCATCAAAATGGAAATGCCTGTGATTATGTATCGGAAAAAGTTATATCAGATTCAAAAATCAGCAAAGGTTTCATGAGTTATGGTAAAAGAAAGTATAACATTCTTTTTTTAATTGAAATTCATAGTTTGAATCCAGCAACTGCAAAAAGGATATATGATTTCATCGAGAATGGAGGTAGAGTTTTTTGTATTGAGGCTTACCCTGAAAAATCTTTGGGCTGGAATAATCACATAAGAAATGATCAAGAAGTAAAAAATTGGGTTGCAAAAATGAAAGATTATCCCAATCGATTTATTTTTTTAAAAAAACCTAGACCGGAAAATAGTTTTATAGACTGGTTTAAAGACATTCAAGAGAAATATAAAATATCACCATACGTTTCTATAGAATCTCCTAAATCTTTTATTAATCAAGTTCGCTATCAAAGTGATTCTGCTGAAATTTTTATGTTTAATAATTCAAGTAATAAACATGATTGTGAACTTAACGTGAATTTTTCAGAAAAAATTTTCAAGAATAAACAGGCCTGGCTTTGGGATGCGGTTACAGGAGATCGTTTTAGACTCAAGTTATCAAAAGGAAATTTAAAGATTGATTTAGGTCCTGCAGATTCTAAATTAATTGTATTTGACCAAAATAAAAAAGGTAAAGATTGGAAGCCTAAACCGGAAAATGGTTCCGGAAGTAAGATATTAAATAATACATGGGATTTAGAGCTTCATTACATTGATGGAAAAAAAGTTGATACAGAAATAAAAACTTTAAATGATCTTAAAGATGATCCAGAATATAGCCATTTCGGGGGGACTGCAACTTATAAAAGCACTTTTGAGGTACATGATAAAAAAGCATTTCACTATCTAAATTTAGGAAAAGTACATGGTATATCGGAGGTTATAATCAATGGCCGAAATGCAGGTACTCAATGGTATGGAAAAAGGATATATGATTTAAAAGATTTGCTGGAAAATGGAGAAAATTTGTTAGAAATTAAAGTAATAACAGTTATGGTCAATTATATGAAAAGCTTGGAAAATAATCAGATAGCTCAATATTGGACTAATGAAGGCAGAAAAAATCAGCCTCTTCAATCAATAGGACTCGAAGGTCCGGTTACAATCTATTAACCTAATTTTGTTTTTTTATAAAAATTAAATACTGGGTCTGAAGGCGGAAGGACAGGACCTGATTACAGTGTGGCCTATGCGATTGGCGATTCTCCTATGGGCCCTTTTAAAAGAATAGGGAAAATTTTGCAACAGGAGCCTATAGCTACCGGGGCGGGGCATACTCTGTTATTAAAGTTCCTAACGAAGAAAAGTATACATCGTTTACCATCGTCGACCACGTACTGAGACAGACAGAAACTCTGGGGTGACTTCTATTGAAGAAATGCATTTTGACGAAAATGGATTAATTAAGCCGGTGAAAATTACTCATGAAGGTGTAGAAGTATTCCCTCTAAAAAAATAATTATTAATTCAATTACTAAAATTATCCTGTAAATGGTACTGCACTTCTTAAAAAATAAATCATTTTTATTTCAGAACATCTTTTATACAGGGATTTGCATCGCCGCACTTCCTTTTTTCACAGCCTGTGAACAATCTGTTGCCAAAGAGGGAGAAAATTTAAAATTAGAAAACCTGGAGGACCTTGCCCAATATGTAGATCCTTTTATAGGAACCGCGAAAATGGGTCACACCTATCCCGGCGCTACTGTTCCTTTTGGCAGCATTCAATTAAGTCCGGATACAGATACTATTCCTTATGCAGTAGATGGAAAATATAATCCAGATGTTTATAAATATTGTGCAGGATATCAATATGATGATGAAACTATTGTAGGATTTAGCCATACACACTTTAGTGGTACAGGACATTCAGATCTCGGAGATTTTTTAATTATGCCTACCACTGGGGAGTTAAAGTTAAATCCGGGAACAGAAACCGATCCTGACAGTGGTTACCGCTCAAGGTTTTCTCATGATGACGAAACAGCTGAGCCGGGTTATTATAGCGTGCTCCTAAAAGATTATAACATAAAAGCAGAAATGACTGCGAGCAGCCGAGTTGGGATGCATCAGTATACTTTTCCCAAAGCCGGAACTTCTCATATAATTCTGGACCTCGTAGCGGGTATTTACAACTACGACGACAAAAATGTCTGGACCTTCGTACGTGTGGAAAATGATACTCTGGTGACAGGATATCGCCAAACCAATGGCTGGGCCAGAACAAGAAAAGTATATTTTGCTCTTTCTTTTGACAAACCTTTTAAAAATTACGGCAGGGAGAGATATGACCAACAGGTCTACGGTGGTTTCTGGAGAAAATTTGATCAATCCCGAAACTTTCCTGAGATAGCAGGAGAAAAAATTAGAATGTATTTTGATTTTGACACACAGGCTAATGAAAAGGTAAAGGTGAAGCTCGCAATATCTCCTGTAAGTGCTGAAGGCGCTCTGGAAAACATGAAAAAGGAAATTCCGCACTGGAATTTTGAACAGGTAAAGAAAGAAGCGCGGTACGAATGGAATAAAGAACTTAACAAAGTTATTGTAAAGATCGACAAACGGGAAGAAATGGTGAATTTCTACACAGCAATGTACCATGCCTTTTTAGGCCCTACGGAATATATGGATACTGATGGTCAATACCGCGGTATTGACCAGGGAATTCATCAGGCTGAAGGTTTTACAAATTATACAAGTTTCTCATTGTGGGATACCTATCGTGCATTGCATCCACTTTTCAATATACTACAGCCAAAAAGAAATGCGCATATGGTAGAATCTATGATGGCTCATTCTGACCAAAGCGTGCATACAATGCTCCCTGTGTGGTCGCATTATGCGAATGAAAACTGGTGTATGATAGGCTACCACAGCGTATCTGTTATTGCTGATGCTATTGTAAAAGGAAATGCCGAATTTGATCAGGAAAGAGCTTTGGATGCCATGGTGCAAACAGCAAAAACCGGGTATTATGATGGTCTTCAATATTACATGGATATGGGATATGTTCCTGAAGACAAAAATGGAGCTTCGGTTTCAAAAACATTAGAATATGCTTATGATGATTGGGCAATAGCACAGGCTGCCAAAAAATTGGGCAGGAAAGACATCTATCAGGAATTTATCAAACGTTCTGAAAATTATCGCAACGTTTATGATTCCAAATCAGGATTTATGAGACCAAAACTGAGTGACGGTAGTTTCAAAAATGAATTTGATGCCCTAGACACTCACGGGCAGGGATTTATTGAAGGGAATGCCTGGAACTACAGTTTATATGTTCCTCACGCCCCTGCAGAAATGATTGAAATGATGGGCGGAAAAGAAAAATTTTCCCAACACCTGGATTCTCTGTTTACTATGGATCTCCCGGATAAATATTTTGCCAATACTGAAGATATTTCCCAGGAAGGCATCATTGGTAATTATGTTCATGGCAATGAACCTTCACATCACATAATCTATTTGTACAACTGGACAAATACTCCATGGAAGGCTCAGGACAAAATACGAATGGTATTAAAAGATCAATATCAAAGCGGTGCAGACGGTTTGGGAGGAAATGATGATTTTGGGCAAATGAGTGCCTGGTATATTTTTAGCTCCCTTGGTTTTTATCCTGTTGCTCCGGGTAGTGAAGAGTATGCATTAGGAAGCCCTGCCGTTAATGAGGCTACTATCAATCTTGAGAATGGCAAGAAATTTAGGGTGATTGCACAAAACCAGAGCGACGAAAATGTCTTTGTTGAAAAAGTCGAACTAAATGGAAAAAAACTGGACAAACCTTTTATTTATCACAGCGACATCATGAAAGGCGGGGAATTAAAATTTTACATGACCGGCACCAGCACTTCTTTATAAATAAGCATTATTTGTACCAAAAGTACCGGGTTTTCTTTCCTTTTCTGATATTATTTCCTGTGGAAATGCTGAAGGTACTTCTGCTGAAGTGGAAGAATTTGAGAGAAAAGATATAATTGATACCTAAAACAACCGCAACTGTTTGAAGATTCCACAGCAGAAATTATTTATTGTGAATCTGAAGAAATAGAAAAGGGAAAATTGGCAACGAACCCTAAAATGGAGATAGGAAATAAAATGTTGGATGAGTTTTACGGCAGGTCTCATAATCACCTTCCGTAGCTCCGAATCAGAATTGACAAACATTACATTTATTGTCAGGGAAAAAGGCGGAAATCTTCTCTGGAAGGCGGTGCAAAAAGGGCTATTTTATGAAAAAGAGGAATAGCGTATTTTACCTAACATTCGCTTGGACCTTATTGCATCAGGTGTTTAACAATTAAATTGTAAACATCCACCGGTTCAATGGTTGAAGGTGAATTTATTCCGCTCTTTTGAGTAATAAACAGAGGCCAGTTCTCTTTTGATTTGCTTAGCCTTCCGTGGGAACCTTTTACCAATGTCGCATCGAGGGGAATGACATCCATTAAATAACGGAATCCCAGCTTCTTCTTCAGAAGTGTAAATCCTATTTTTGCAGGAATTTCCTGCGGATTTTTAATATAAACCTGAGTTCGATTAAAAAATAGCCAGCTGTTGTGTCTGGAGAGT
>NZ_JAVRHP010000077.1:0-15396 GCF_031846505.1 Autumnicola edwardsiae | reverse complement strand
TCGTAAAGAATCTTATCGAAGTATTCCACCGTATTTGGAGGAAGTAAATCGAGCATAAAAGTTAGGAACTGTAATTGAAAATCATCAATAAACTGGATGTAAGGTACCAGGTTGAGGATAAAAAGAAGAAAAGGAAAAAGTGCCATAAAAAAACTAAAGGCAATGGCGCTTGCCCTTGTAGAAAAAGTTCCTTTAACTATTCCTCCCCAGAATAGTATCCACAAATCGTAAAGCGTTAAACCTTCTGAACCGGGAATTTTTACATTTCTTGTTTTACTCTCCCACCAATTGGAAAAGTCTTCCAGTTTAGAATTAAACGCTTTTTTTACAGGCATGCTTTATACAGCTTTTAAGCTCAGATCCATATTATGGACAGAATGAGTAAGGGACCCACTGGAAATGTAATCTACGCCACAATCGGCATACTTAGGAGCTGTTTCCAGGGTTATTCCTCCACTGGATTCTGTAAGGCATGTACCATTGATAAGTTTAACGGCTTTCCTGGTATCGTCATAGTTAAAATTATCTATCAAAATCCTGTAAACGCCTTCAGATTCAAGAATTTCTTTGATCTCTTGCAAATTACGGGCTTCCACAATTATTTTGAGATCAAGGTTCTTCTCCTTTAGATACCGCTGGGTCTTTTCAATCGCTTTTGTAATTCCTCCTGCAAAATCTATATGATTATCTTTAAGCATTATCATATCATAAAGGGCAAAGCGGTGGTTTTCACCACCTCCGATTTTTACAGCCCATTTTTCCAGCGCTCTTATTCCCGGTGTGGTTTTACGGGTATCCAGAATTTGTGTTTTGGTGCCTTTAAGTATATCCACAAATTTTGCAGTTTTCGTCGCGATAGCACTCATACGCTGCATAGAATTAAGAACCAGACGCTCTGCCTTTAAGATAGACCTGGAACTGCCTGCAACATACAAAACAATATCGCCTTTCTTGACTTTTTCCCCATCCTGAATCTCGACATCAAGAGTAAGTTCAGGGTCCACAGCATGAAAAACCCGGCGGGCAAATTCCACTCCGGCAATTACCCCTTCCTCCTTCACCAGCAATTTTGCCTTTCCGGTTGCGTCTTCGGGAATACAGGCAAGGGAGCTATGATCCCCGTCTCCAACATCTTCTCTTATCGCATTGGAAATTATTAGTTCAATTTCTTTTTCAAATTGTGTGGCTGAGATCATTTTCAATACTTATTTTTGTAAATGTAGCAAAGTCTGCGCTAAATCTACAGGATGACAATAAAATTACTTTGCATAGGAAAGACAGACAGCAAGCAGCTTCAGCAGCTAATTGATGTTTACCTGAAGCGCCTTCAGTTTTATACCAAATTTGAAATAGAAATCATCCCCGACCTCAAAAAGGTAAAGAACCTGGATGAAAATCAGCAGAAAATAAAGGAAGGTGAACTAATTCTTTCAAAAGTTCAAAATGCTGATTTTCTAGTGCTTCTCGACGAGAACGGAAAACAATTTTCTTCAGAAGGCTTTTCCGAATATATTCAGAAGCGATTAAACAGCGGACTCAAACAGCTCATTTTTGTAGTAGGCGGCCCTTACGGTTTTTCTGAAGCAGTTTACCAAAGAGCAAATTCGAAAATATCATTATCTAAAATGACGTTTTCACACCAAATGGTACGGCTCTTTTTTACCGAACAGGTCTATCGGGCTTTCACCATTCTTAAAAATGAACCTTATCACCACAAATAATTATATGAAACTAGTTTTTGCCACGCATAACCTGAATAAATTAAAGGAAATAAAAGCCTTACTACCACATCATATTTCCCTTCTTTCCCTGGGTGACATTAATTGTACGGAAGATATCGCTGAAACTGCAGATACCATAGAAGGTAACGCATTGCTTAAAGCAGAATACGTAAAGAAGACCTATGGCTACAATTGTTTCGCAGATGACACCGGCCTTGAAGTAGAAGCTCTGTCGGGGGAACCCGGTGTTTATTCTGCAAGGTATGCCGGCGAAGAAAAAGATGATGAGGCTAATATTCAAAAATTATTGCAAAACTTGGAAAAAGAGAACAACAGAAAAGCACATTTTAAGACTGTGATCGCTCTCTGCCTCGGAGAGGAAAAAAAGACCTTTACCGGAATTTGCAAAGGGAGTATACTGGAAGAGAAAAGAGGAAAACACGGTTTTGGCTACGACCCTGTTTTTAAACCTGAAGGTGAAGCACTTAGCTTTGCTGAGATGGAAATGAACAAAAAAGCCGCAATGAGCCACCGCGGAAAAGCATTTGGTAAGCTAATTTCTTTTCTGAAAGAATAAGCAAAAATATATAATGCTCAAAGCTGCAAACTATTACGTACCTTTGCAACTTATTTTAAAAATATACATGAATAAATTCGAACAATTAGGTTTAAATTCCTCTATTTTAAAAGCTGTTGAAGATATGGGCTTTGAAAGCCCTAGTGAAGTACAAGAAAAAGCAATACCAATTTTACTGCAGGACGATACAGACATGGTCGCCCTGGCTCAAACAGGAACGGGAAAAACAGCGGCCTTTGGTTTTCCGCTAATTCAGAAGATCAACGCAGACGCCAGACACACACAGGCATTAATCCTTTCACCTACACGTGAGCTATGCCTGCAGATCACCAATGAAATAAAAAACTACTCCAAATACGAAAAATCTTTAAACGCGGTAGCCATATACGGTGGCGCCAGTATTACAGATCAGGCAAGACAGATAGAACGTGGAGCTCAAATTATCGTTGCCACACCAGGAAGGATGCAGGACATGATCAACAGAAAGCTCGTTGACATTTCCAGAATAGAATATTGTGTTCTTGACGAGGCTGACGAAATGTTGAACATGGGATTCTTTGAAGATATTACGGCAATTCTATCCCATACCCCAAAGGAAAAGAACACCTGGTTATTTTCGGCAACAATGCCTAAAGAGGTGGCCACAATTGCCAAAAAATTTATGCGTTCCCCTGTAGAGATTACAGTAGGGACAAAGAACATGGGAGCCACCAATGTTTCCCACGAATATTACCTGGTAAATTCTCGCGACAGGTATGCAGCCTTAAAGCGTTTGGCAGATGCCAATCCAGATATATTTTCAGTTATTTTTTGCCGTACCAAAAGGGATACACAAAAAGTAGCTGAGAGACTAATTGAAGATGGATACAGTGCTGCTGCATTACATGGCGACTTGAGCCAAAACCAGAGAGACCTGGTAATGAAAAGCTTTAGAAGCAGACAAATCCAGATGCTTGTCGCTACAGATGTTGCCGCAAGAGGAATTGATGTTGATGACATTACCCACGTAATAAACTATCAGCTACCGGACGAAATAGAAACTTACACGCATAGAAGCGGTAGAACCGGTAGAGCCGGGAAAAGTGGAGTTTCTATGGTAATCATTTCCAAAAGTGAGCTTAGAAAAATAAAAAGTATTGAGCGGATCATTGGTCAATCTTTTGAGCAAAAAGATATTCCTGACGGAATGGAAATATGCCGTGTTCAGCTTTTTCATCTCGCAAATGATATAAAAGGCACAAAAATAAATCCGGAGATTGAGCCTTACCTGCCTAGCATTACTGAGGTTCTTCAGGATTTCTCCAAAGAAGAGCTTATCAAGAAAGTATTTTCAGTGGAATTTACGAGGTTCTTTAACTACTATAAAAATGCTCCCGACCTTAGTTCAAAAAATTCCGGAAGCGTAGCTTCTTCAGATACCAATTCCACACGCTATTTTATAAACGTTGGTGCTAAAGATGACTTTGACTGGATGAGTCTCAAGGACTTCCTGAAAGAAACTTTAGATCTTGGCAGGGACGATGTTTATAAAGTGGATGTTAAAGACAGTTTTTCCTTTTTTAATACCGATGCAGCCCATACAAATAAAGTACTGGAGACATTCAGTGAATTTAAACGCGACGGGAGACATGTAAATGTAGAAGTAACCACAGACTCCGGAAAAGGAAACCGCGGTGGTGGGAAAAGAAATTTTTCTGATAAAAAGAAGCGTTCCTTTAAATCAAATTCTGACGGAGGTTCACGTAGAAGATCTGGTGGAGACTCCAATTCTAAAGGGAGAAGCAGGGGGAAAAAAGCCGGTAGCCGAAATAAAAACATCGAGAGCTCCATAAAAAGAAGACGTTCTAAAAACTAATTTCAGAGAAAAAAAGAAATTCTGGCATTGTTTTTTATAGGTATTTTATATTTTAGGCCACGATCGTTATGAAAAGGAATTTCCTACTTTTAATCCTGTTCTTTATAAGTTATTGCGGTTTTTCGCAGGATATGGTGAATGGTGTGGTTATGAATGCCGCTGACGACAGACCTATAGAAAGGGTTCATATTGTCAATCTTAATCAGGTGAAAGGAACCATAACAAATGAGGAAGGTGAATTTGAACTACAGGCGACAGTTAATGATACGCTTTACTTTTCTTATCTTGGATTTAGATCAATAAAGGTTAGGGTCACAAATGACTGGCTTAAATATGGTAATGTAAAAGTGAAAATGACCGAACTGGGAATTGCTTTGGAAGAAGTAGTTCTTAGTCCGGTTACACTCACAGGCTATTTAGAAATTGATGCCAAAAATATTCCTATTTACGAAAATTACAGGTATAGTATTTCCGGACTAAATACTGGATATGAAGGCGGTGACAATTCCCCCAACGCCGTTTCAAGGGTATTGGGATCTATTTTTAATCCTGCCGATGTTCTTCACAATATTTTTGGCCAGCGCCCAAAGCAGATGCGCAAACTGAGAAAGATGAAGGAAGAAGAGGAAATAAGACAGCTTCTTCAAAATAAATATGACAGGGAAACACTTACCGCCCTTCTTCAGGTAGAAAAAGCAGAGATCAATGAGATCCTGTTAAGGTGCAACTATTCTGAAGACTTTATGAAAACGGCCAATGATCTACAAATTCTGGATGCAATAAGCGGGTGTTACGAAGAATTTAAAGTACTTCAAAAAAGATGAAAATTGGACTATTTCATACTGTATAAATAAAAAGATAGAAGAAGATTTATTCAGCGATGAATTTTTAATGCAGTTTAAAGGTATATAAGAGCAGCTGGTTTTGCACGGCAATGGGAAAGTAACTATTCTTATGCCATTAAGAGCTGGAAGAAATACTGGGAAAATCTTACCGTAATCTTTGAGTTTCCTCTGGAAATAAGAAAATTATTTATACCAGGTACCTTATTGAGAATCTTAGCAGTAGTGAAATCTGTAAATTTGACTTTAAGGGAAGCCACTAAATGTCGATCCCCGTTAGGCATTAGGGATTGTTTTAAACCAGTTCCTAGCAAAAAAGGGTCAGACTTTAAAAAATCCAACCCCTTTATTCAAACTTGAAACACTTCTCGAAATAGTGTCAGATAATTACTCTTTCACTTTTTTAAATGCAGACTTTATAAAAGAGTCGTTTTTCATCTGTTCCTTCTGTGCAAAGCCTGCAGGATGCGCCTTACCTAAATCTGGTTTTCTTCCCTGCGGTACTCCTTTTTCAAAAGTGAAGTTTCCTTTTCCGTCTATAGATTTTCCTTCGCTCCATCTTCCGTGGGCTTTAGAATCACCACTTATATGGGTGGAAATAAAATTGTAATTGAAATTCTGATTTTCTTCTTCCTGTGGGAAGCTGTTAGGGATTGGATGATTACCCTCTACTCCTCCTAATTCTTCCAGCACTGCCAACCATTGATTCTGGTGCATCGTGTCCCTGGCAATTAGGAAAGAGAGCATATCTTTCATTCCCTTATCATCGGTAGATTTCCATAATCTTGTAGCGAGGACTCTTCCTGCCGATTCTGCCATAACATTGGCATACATATCAGCCGCCAGGTTTCCTGTTCCAACCACCCAGGAACCGCTAAAAGGCACTCCGTTGCTATCTACAGCCATTGCAGCCATTCCGCTGGAAAGTATATGCCTGGCACTTGCACCACCCATTATTTGCTCCATGAAAGGATCTTTGGCAGCTTCATCTTTTACATCGTTGGTTGCTCCTTCAAGGTTTAGCGCCACTGCGGTGGCCAAAAGTTCAATATGCGCCATTTCCTCTGTTCCTGTTTCCATGAGCATATCCCTGTACTTTTCTGGTCCCCTTGCTCCCCAGGCCTGGAAAAGGTACTGCAGGCATACCTTCATTTCGCCCTCAATCCCGCCAATCGCCTGCTGTAACATCTTTGCAAATTGTGGGTTCGGCTTGTCAACTTTTACGTCATACTGTAATTTTCCGTCGTGATAAAACATAATTAAATAAATTTAGAAGGGTTAATAATTATTTGAAGTTAAAGAAAATGCTTACTGCAGGTCGTTAAGCACATACTAAACATATGTTACAGTATCGATAAACTGTAGCATAGAAATCCTGTCGTTATACCGAGGGAGGGATTATTTGCAAAAAAATTATTCTTAAATAGGCTAACAAAAGGTGAAGAATTCTTGGAAATAACCAAGACAGCTATCTTTTACTCCTCCGGACATTAAAAATTTTAAAACGACTTTTGGGAGTGGCGGGAATACGATTCATACTGATTTTCAGATCCTGTTCCGGAACATCATAATCGATTTCCTTTACCAGAAAATTCACCGCTGCACAAGTAATTTGGATAGTGATCCACTCCCCTGCACACCTATGGTTTTGGTGATGGTCTCCACCTCCCTGGGGAATAAAGTTATATGCACTACCTTCCCAATCTTTAAATCTTTCAGCGTAAAAAGCAGCAGGATTTACCCATGTTCTTTTATCGTGGTTGGTGGCATAAATATCCAGCAGGACCCTCGTTCCCTTCGGAAACTTCTCGTCCTTCCATTCGAAATCTTCTTTAACCTGGGCAGCCACAAACGGAAAAAATGGATAATACCGCCTTACCTCGTGCACAAACAATAAATCCAATCCTTCGTCAGCCTTCAGCCGTTTTTTGTACTGTGGATGCTCATGTAAAGCCAAAGCAGAAAATGTGATATAACGGGCAATAGCTACAATGGGTCTTAGGATGTTTAAAACCTCTACCGCAACTATTTTTTCCGGCAGAAGTTTTCCTTTTTCATCGCGAAATAAACTGAAGGTTTCCAATATGGAAGAATTTTCTCCTGGTACTTGCTTTTTACTCCTAATTTCCTTTACAAATCCTATTATCCATTTTTCAGCTTTTTTTCTCGCTATGCGGCCTCGGTAGTGATCCACTCCAACTGCCCCGGCAGATCGTATTATTCTTGAAAGTTGTTTTGAACGTAGTTTTTCCTCTCCTTCCTTTAACGGAACTCCGGCCCAATTACAGGCTGCCATACATAATATTTTCTCCACTTGGTCAAAAAGAACAAGTTCTTCTGCATCCATCCATTCTGGAAGCTGGTTTTGCCATAGTTGAAGAAAATTTTCTTTTATACGATCTACGGCTTCTTTCCCCATAAACTGCATAAACATATGTTTTCTCTTGCGATGGGCTTCCCCATCTGTACCCTGTACGCCGCCCTCTCCAAAAAGCGTCTTCTGAAATCGCTTTGGTGTAGCACCCTTTCTCTGAAATTTACTTTGATCGTAAAAAATTTCTGCAGCTTCCACGCCTCTTAACACCAATGTCTTTTTGAAGAGAAGACGCGTCTTGATGATGTCTTTATTCTCTTTTTCAAACTTTTCTTTAAAGTAAGGATATCCTTTAAACACAATTCCGAAGGTACTTTCCATAAGGACGATTTTTAAAACTCTGAAACAGAATTTTCTATCTATTTAAGTTACCTAAAAAACTAGCTAACATGGAAAGTCTTTGCGGACTTAAGACAGATTTAACCTTTTTAAAAATGATATGTTCTGGAAAAAAAGATGAGAACCAAATTGTTCAGAGTTTTCTGAAATCGCACATCAACTTTACTGCTATAAACTGAAGTTTCATTAGTTACTCTCAGCATTTCCCTGCTTACCTTCAGAAAGGTTCATTTTGAAACTTTCGGTGTTCATCAACTTATCCCAAAATGTAAAATAGAGTCCGTAATTTGTCTGAAATTCTTCATGATGATAATGATGGTGGGTGGCGCCAATAAAAAGTTTCCCAAATTTACTATTCTGAAAAGATTCAGGATAAATTTCAATATCCAGGTGATTAATCACGCTGCTCACCGTCATTAACAACAAATAAGTTCCTAGGACAAAAAGATGAACAGGAATAATAAGGAGAATAAGCGGCAAAATTAATGCCTCCAGCAAAGTTTCCCATGGATGGAACGAAAAAGCAGTCCATGGCGTGGGCGTAAGGCTGTCATGATGCACTTTATGCACCTTTTTAAAGATTTTGGGGTGATGCATCCACCGGTGCACCCAGTAATAATACGTTTCATGAATAAAAAGGATTGCCAGAAGGCTGACCGGAAGATACCAGTAACCAAATTCAGCTATATCCAGATAAATTGCCGTAAAGCCATTTTGCCAAAGCCAGTAGGTCCATGCCCCGAAAATGGCAAATATCGCCGAGGATAAAATGCTCCAGCCAATTTCCTTTTTTAGCTGACCTTTTCTCAGTTTCCTTCGGCTTAAAACTCTTCGCTTATATTTGGAAGATTTCCACACATAATAATAGTAATAGAAAATTCCTGCGGCCAGAAAATACCTGAAAAGTACGGCACAAAAAAGAATTAAAATACATAAAAGAAATCCGGATGGCTGATTTATGTCGATCATTTACGATATAACTTTAGCTCTAAAGTACCCAAGTTAATAGAAAAATTCAGGTAAATATTTGTTGATAAGAATTATAACATTTTTTTATCGAAAAAGGGATATGCCCAGTCGGGATAACTGAATAAAGGATGAAATTCGATTTATTTATCTTCCTGATCATTGTCTTTCTTTGATGAGAGAAAATACTTAGGGCTCACTCCGTATTTTTCTTTAAATATTTTAGAAAAATAGCTCCGGTTATTAAGACCAATCAGATTAACAATTTCTGAAATATTGTGTTCTGAATTGCCCAGCATCTCTTTGGAAGCATCAAGTTTTACCTGTTGCACATATTTGTTTACCGTAAGCCCATATAAATGTTTAAATCCCGCCTGAAGTTTATTTACGTTTGTCCCCACTTCCTTAGCCAAATGTTCTACAGAATAATTTTCACTCAGGTTATCACTTATTAGGCGGGCTGCCTTTTCCACCTTTTCAATATCAGATCGTCTAAGAATCTGCGGCAGGTCTACTTCCTGATTGTCATCTTTATACTGCTGGATTTGCAGTGTAAGCATCTCAAAAAGTTTTGCTTCAAGATAAATTGAACGTAAAAAACCTTCCACTACTTTATTGTTTATTTCCTCTACAATATCTGCTGATTTTATACTGTAATTTCCATGATAGAAAAATTTTTTTTCGGCCACAGAATCTTCAAATAATTGCTTTAATTCTGGGGGAAGACCGTTAAAATGATGATTATTACGCCGACTGAAAATTTCCCTAATAATTTCAATACTGGTAACATGCACACTTGTATTGGCTTTAAATTTGAGACGATGACCATTCATGCCGCTACTGGAGACAATCACATTTTGGTAAGTTTTGATGGTATGCACGTCATCATCTTCTATAAAACCATGTTCTGCCGTTCCTTCAGAACAAAAGATGAATTTAAGAGGATGTGTTTCATTAATTGTAAATGAAATCTCATAATCACGAAGGAACTCGCAATCATATTCAATAACCCCAAGGCCGGTATCAAAGGTCGCCCCTCTTATAAACCCCTCTCCCAGCTCCTCAGGTAATTCCACAGTAAGCTCCCCACTCTCATCATGGACTGCTACTTCCCATTGCCTCGCAATGTCCTTAATTATATCGTCTACCGGCAAAGCCTTTACCGAAATTCCCATAGTATCTTTTTAAAATTTATTAATCTATTAAATTGGGACAGAATGACCTATCGTAATCTACCTGTAAATAGACCTTTTAAGCCACGCTTTTTCTTTCGCTGAAGAATTCCAAATTTTCAGATACAGAATAAGAAAAATTAGGATTAATAAAAGCTAAAATTGTGTTATTAATTACACAAATAGGTCGTAAAACGGTAAACCGAACGGGTAAAATGCATCAATTTTGCTACAGTAGTAATCTTGGCACAAAGCCAAACTATAATGCTTTTTGAATGACATATATTTATCTCTTAGGTGCTCTTGAAATTCTTTTCGTTTTGGTCGTGGCCTATTCTCTTGTTAGAAGAATGAAGAATATCAAAAGAGATAGAAGACCAGAAAAAACTACTCGCTTTTCCTTACGAAACCTTAATATTTTCTCCAAACGTGACTTTTTTTCCTTCAGAAATAATGGGGACAGCGTGAAAAGTTAATTCAGTTCTTTGCTGAAGTGAATATTATTCCTCAGAATAGCAAATAACCTAATCTTCCGTTGTTACAGCACCTAGGGTCGATATTTGCCAAATTTAAGTCTACACTTTAGATTTTGCCTTTATCAATAAGAGATCTCACCCACAATTTGAGAAATACTTCTTCAAGATTCTTCGGAAAAAAACCGGAAGCTGAAAATGGCAATTATGTCGCTACGATTTGTTAATTGAACATCTTCAGAACAAGTTTTTCAGAAAAAACTGGATAATTTCTGGTTAAACTGAAGAATTCCTTTCCATTTTTTAAACTGAAGTAAGAAAATTCAAACACTACTTCAGGTAAATTCAGAATAAAAAAACCGGAAGCTGAAAACGGCAATTATCGCCCCTCAGTTTCCGGTAATATGCAATTTCAGAATATATTCTTCAGCAAAACAACCACTAAAAAATCCTGAATCTATAAAATATAATCTGTGTTAACAAAATTCGATTCTTTACTCGCAAGTAACTCCTGCAGGATATTGTTGTTGTAAGGATTGTCCTTAGAAGCCACAAAGGTCCTTATGGAGAACGACCTTAAAGCATCGTGAACGCTTAGCGTACCAACAGCCGAATCTTTTCTTCCCGTAAACGGAAAAACATCTGGCCCTCTCTGGCAGGAGCTATTTAGGTTTACCCTGCATACAAGATTTACCAAAGTATCGATTAGCGGTGCAATTTGCTCAATATCTTTCCCGAAGAGGCTTACCTGCTGGCCGTAATTTGAGTCGGCAATCTCATCAAGTAACTCTTCAATAGAATTGAATGGTTTTATGGGGATTACAGGCCCAAATTGTTCTTCCTGGTATACGCGCATATCCTGCGTCACGGGATAAAGCACCGCCGGAAAAATATAATTTTCGGAAATTTGTCCTCCTTTAGCATTCAATATTTCAGCGCCTTTTTCTTTCGCATCGGTAATTAACTCCTGAATATACTGAGGTTTATCTGGCTCCGGCAGCGGAGTTAACTGCACTTTTTCTTCCCATGGGTTTCCGAATTTTAGCTCATCTACCCTTTTAGCAAAACGCTTGTTAAATTCTTCGCGGATATCTTCGTGAACATGAATAATTTTCAGGGCCGTACAGCGTTGACCATTAAAAGACAAAGTCCCGGAAATACATTCTGAAATTGCCAAATCCAGGTCTGCATCTGGAAGAATAATAGCAGGGTTTTTAGCTTCAAGGCCAAGAACGAGCCGCAACCTGTTCTTGTAAGGATGCTGGTCCTGCAAGGCTATAGCAGATTTGCTGTTTCCAATTAAGGCCAGCACGTCTATTCTACCCGATTTCATTATTGGGGCGGCCACTTCCCTTCCCCTTCCGTAGATAATATTCACCACTCCAGCGGGAAAGCTGCTTCTAAAAGCTTCCAGTAACGGAGATAAAAGAAGAACCCCATGTTTTGCAGGTTTAAAAATAACCGTGTTGCCCATAATTAATGCAGGAATTAATAAGGCAAAGGTTTCGTTTAAAGGATAATTGTATGGCCCAAGGCACAAAACAACTCCTAATGGGCCACGTCTTATATGCGCATTTACATTATCACGCTTCGAAAATTTGGCACTATCACGGTCCAGTTGCTTATAGTCTTCTATCGTATCGTAAATATATTCTACGGTACGGTCAAATTCTTTTTCTGAATCTGGCAAAGATTTCCCAATCTCCCACATCAGCAATTTTACTACCTTCTCGCGTTGGGTCTTCATCTGCTCAACAAACTTTTCCATACACTTAATCCTGAAAGCTACTTTGGAAGTTGGCCAGGTGCCTTTCCCTTTGTCAAAAGCTTTACAGGCATGTTCCAGTACTTCTAAAGCCGTGGCTTCGTCCATGTGCGGTACTGTTCCCAGCAAAGTCTTGCTATATTCTGATGTTGAAGAGATAGTAGAGTATACTTCATCTTTTTTGCCGTTCCATGGCTTAAGCTCCCCATTCCCCAAATAGGTTTCCTGATGTAAAAGCTCGCTGATTTGAGAATAATTTGAATTACTCATAATTCGATGATTGGTTTGAAATAAAATTATATAATTTCTGTTAATAATACCCGTGCAAGAGAAAGTATATTGCGCATTCGGCAAAAAAAATATTCCAAATCAAACATCTCTATTTAAATTGTCTTAATAATTACAACTTTCGGGAAGTATAGCTGATCTTATTTTGCTTTAGCTGATGAAAAGCAATTGTAGAAATATATTGGCAACCGGCTTTTTTATTTATCATCGTAATGAAATCTACATTGAATTATAGTACATCTTTGGTCAAATCGCTTTTTTCCAGACACTTTAAAAACCAGCCTATGTTCTCCTGTTATTCTTCTTGACCAAAATCCTTTTAATCCGTGCTTTAGTAGTTCAGGTTTTCCCAAACCTTTAAAGGGATTTTCTTTAATAGACTTTATCAGTTCTTTTATTTTCACTGCGGTATTATAGTGCGCCCATGAGCGCTTTGGCAAAATCGATAAGCCGGTTGGCTATTCCTCCCTGGTTCATAATTTGCCCCGCAAGGATAAAGAGCGGAATGGCCAGAAGAGAAAAACTATCCAGGCCGGTAGCCATTCGCTGGGCCACAGTAGTAAAAGCAGCTAAAGAATCTATAGATACCAGGATTGTAAGGATACATGAAATACCAATAGACTAGGCCACCGGGACCCCTATTGCCAAAAGGACAACAAAGGATAGAACAAGAATTAAAACCTCTGACATCATACCAAATATTTTTTCGAATAAATTATTTCATTCACTTTGTAGTAAATAACCAAAATACCGCTTATAGGCACCACGAGGTACACAAAAGAAAGAGGCAAATTTAGAGCTGCTGAATACTGGCCGAGCAGGTAGTTGACATAAACCAGATTCCCCCCGCCTATTACTAATACTGTTAAACTGAACAGGATAATTAAAACGTTAATTCCTATGCGTAACCTCACCCTGTTGACCGGATTTAATTTTGGCGGTAAAATATCAATCGCCAGATGTGTTTGCTGCCCCGCAGCGTATGCTGCCCCTAAAATACCAATCCAAATAAACAGAAACCGGGATAACTCTTCTGTAAAAGAACTTGCTGAATTTAGGAGGTAGCGGGAAAGCACCTCCCGCAATAAAACGATCATACATAGAGTAAGTAAGGTTAATCTCGTTTTTCTTAAATAGTTCCGGAATTAAAAAATGTTGGCGAAGCTCATTTGTTGTATATCGTTTTACATCTTCCGGATGATGTGCGTATCTGAATTCTGAGTTTGTCATAATTTATTAGTTTTTTGGTTAGTTTAAGTTGTTAAAAAAATCGATAAACCTCCTTAAGACAGAATATTACAGATCATGAAAAATCCTGAAGGCTACTTTTTCATATTAAGGAATTACCTGCACATTTCCAAAATATTGTAATTGACCGCACCGACTCCTAATGCTGAAATTTTCTTCTGAAAACGTTACTTCTATCTTAGTAAAATCTGCTGAAATAGTGGCTTTTTTTTCGGCTGCCTGCTTCTTTATTCGACATTTGAATTTGAATTTGAATTTGAATTTGAAACCAACTCCACTTCACCTAAAGTTACCACTAAAGGATTCCTGTTTATCTCCACCTGTCTTTGCAATTGCCTATCCCATTCTTCAGCAGAAGAAATATTCCCGCTTTTTTCCCAGGCGAAACCTGCATAATATTCCAGCGTATCTGCTGCACTGGCCAGGACCAGTAAATGGCTTTGATCTGGCGCGTCGGAAATCTTTACAAATGCAGAATCCAAATTTTCCGGATTAATTACTATTCCCTGTCCCACATAAGCATCATCTATCTTTTCCCAATGCCGTACCCACTGCCCATCACCTCCAATTTTAGTTTCCCCTGCATTTTGGTGCAGTGTAATTCCCACAGCATAATTTGGCACTTCTTTATCTGTTTTAAAGCTTATTTGAAATTTGGAGAAATTGGAGCCAAGATCCAGGGAAATCCGCTTGGTTTCACTAATTTCATATTTGCTCCAAGGGCCGTAATCCAGTTCAAAAACCGTACGCAGAGGGCCTTTGGCAATGGTCCTGTGATTTGTGAAATTTTGGGAAACCAGAAGGCTATCATTCTCCCAAACTCCTATTCCCCCGGTGCCGCGACTTTGTCCTACATGATAAGGATCATAACCCTCTCCATGATCCTCATGATAATATCCGGGACTTTTCAGGTTATGTTCATACCATTTATTAATAACGGGTTTTTCTGTCCTCTTAAGCCAAATGTCAATCCCGCTGGACATAGTACTTCCCGGCACCCCCTCCATTGCCTCCCGCTGGCCTGAAGGACCATAAGTGCGAAATGCCACTTTATCGTTTTCCCACGCATAATCATCGAGCCGTTCAGGAACAAAGCGGGAAAAAGCAATAGCATTGTTTTCAGGAACATTTAGTGTACTTTCATTTACTATCAGGTATTTTAAAGTGGAGTTAGCATCGATATTTGCCAAAAACAGCATCTCATCTAATTCTCCATCCTGATCATTATCTATCCACTGATTTCGAATAACCTCCCCATCGGATTCCTTTACAACACGAATGTTTTCTTTCGGTACGTCTTCCAACATTCCCTGAAGATCTTCGATATTAATGGCAACTATTTCATTTCGGAAAAAATTCAGCTCATTTTTCACCTCAAAAGTGAGCACCTTTTCAGAAGAATCGGCTTTTTTGCAATTAGTGAAGAGTAAAAATGAAAAAACGAGTCCTAAATAACGAAATCCTGTCAATATTTTCATATATAAACTGTTTTTGGCCTAATTGAAAGGTGAAAACTCTCATTTAAGACTTATTGTAATTAATATTGATCATATTTAATATTTACTGTCTACTCGTTTCCTTCCACCGCAAAATGGTATTTTCCACTTTTGGAATTTTTACATTAACCTGGATTATAAATTGACTTAAAAGTTGTTGGTTATTATCTTTAGCTAGATGAAATGAAAACCGAAACATTACACCTTAGGATTTAAACAAAAAGCAAAAGTGGAATGGGTTTACTAGAAGAAGACATTCTTATTTAGGAAAACAAAACTA
>NZ_JAVRHP010000076.1:0-15448 GCF_031846505.1 Autumnicola edwardsiae | reverse complement strand
GAAATCATTTTGTTGTATTGAATCAAAATATGGTGCCCCTTGTAATGAATATTAAGAATATCGACCCTCAATTATTAATTCAGAAATGTCCGATGGCCAATAATAACAAAGGTGCATTTTGGCTAAGCACCAATAAAGAAATACGCAATCCATATTATGGGGAGCAGATGATGACCTGTGGGAGTACAATTGATTCTTTGTAATAGATAATTAATACACCACGTTGAATAGCTAGAGCCTTATTATTCGTATTGAAATCATTAACTATTCAGTAAATTCCCAAAATTATCGCATAGTTTTTCGAATGATGGGGTTTTAATTTAGTGAAAGCATAGACTTTGATTATATCCTTGAAAAACTTTTTCTCACTAAATGCCTTTTCTGTTTTTTTAACAAAAATAAAATTGCTATTTTCGCAAATATTTTAGAACCAACTTTTTGAAGTTATTTAGAAATATACTATTTTTCACGGCAGCCATCATTATGCTTGGTCACGACATCGTGCCTCATACTGATATTTCCAATGGTGAAGATATTTCCTTCTCTAGTTTTTCTGAAAAAGGTTCTCAACAAATAGCTCAAGAACATTTAGAACTAAGCCACATATTTGAACACTTTCAGCATTCTTCAAATGAAAGGACTTTAAAATATGTAACCGGAGATGTTAAAACCCTAAATGTTAAGACAAAAATTCTCCAAAATTCCGCTTTAATAGTTGATATAGACAATCAATTTATTTGGCACGCAAACTTTGAAAAGCAACGCTTTCGGGATTATCCCATAATTCCATATTTTTCAATTTTTTCCTCCTATACCCTTCGGGGACCTCCTTCTTCCTAATTCCCTAAAGTGATATTTATTTTTCAAGCTTCAATTAAGCTTGATACGTCTTATATCACGATTTAGTTATGCAACAATCTTTTGTCATAACTATATTCATCTTTAGCATTAAAAAATATATGCACTTTTTTAAAAAGGCCTATAAAATCAGCTCTTGGTGATTTCCATTTTCATTTTTCCATCTTAAAATTTTTCTACTATAATGTTAGATAAAATCATTCAGTTTTCGATCAACAATAAGCTTGTTGTCGGAATATTAACCTTGTTCCTTATTGGGTGGGGAACCTATTCGCTTACCAAACTGCCCATAAGCGCCGTACCTGATATTACGGATAATCAGGTAATGGTCATAACCGTTTCCCCCACCCTTGCCGCGCAAGAGGTCGAACAGCTTGTTACATTTCCGGTCGAACAGACAATGGTAAGCATCCCTGAAATAAAGGATATGCGGTCATTTTCCCGTTTTGGCCTTTCTATTGTAACCATCGTTTTTGAGGAAGATACCGATCTTTACTGGGCACGGCAGCAAGTTCAGGAACGCCTATCATCCGCAGCAGATGAAATTCCGGAAGGGGTGGGAAGACCTGAAATGGCACCGGTTACAACAGGCCTTGGGGAAATATACCAATACACCGTACTTCCTGAAGAAGGTTATGAAGACCAATACGATGTTACCGAACTGCGAACGATTCAGGATTGGATCATTAAACGGCAGTTATTGGGAACGAAAGGAGTTGCCGAAGTGAGCGGTTTTGGTGGCTTTGTAAAGCAATATGAAATTGCCATAGACCCCAATAAGCTTCAAAGTATGGATGTAACCATTGAAGATATTTTTACGGCACTTGAAATGAACAACCAGAATACGGGCGGGGCTTACATTGATAAAGGCCCCAATGCATACTTTATTAGAAGTGAAGGCTTGGTCAACAATCTGGATGAAATAAATAAGATAGTTGTCAGGGAAAGTAATGGAACCCCCATACTGATAAGGGATGTCGCCAAAGTACAGTTTGGCCACGGGATCCGTTATGGTGCCGCAACCCGCAACGGTGAAGGTGAAGTGGTTACTGGAATTGTAATGATGCTCAAAGGAGCAAACTCTTCCGCAGTTATTTCCGATGTAAAGGAAAAAATTGAACAAATTAAGCAAACCCTTCCCGAAGGGGTGACCATTGAGCCCTTTCTAGATCGAAAACATCTTGTGGATCGTGCAATCGGCACCGTGACCACAAATCTTGTAGAAGGTGCATTGATCGTTATTTTTGTTTTGATACTTTTCTTGGGTAACCTACGTGGTGGCTTGGTGGTAGCATCGGTCATACCCCTCTCAATGTTATTTGCAATAGCAATGATGAACCTCTTTGGGGTCGCGGGTAATCTGATGAGCTTGGGGGCGATAGATTTTGGTCTTATCGTAGATGGGGCGGTGATTATTGTTGAATCTGTAATGTTCGGTATTCATAGCGGTAAAAAGAAGTATGCCGGGGTTGAAAAGCTGTCTTCGGAACAAATGGATGTTGAAGTAAAAAGCTCAGCGGGTAAAATGATGAACTCCGCTGCCTTTGGACAAATTATCATACTCATCGTTTACCTGCCTATTTTGGCTTTGAGCGGGGTCGCGGGTAAAATGTTCCACCCAATGGCACAAGCGGTGATGTTCGCTATTCTGGGGGCTTTGATATTATCGCTTACCTATGTCCCGATGATGTCCGCCCTTGCGCTAGGTCGTAAAACAGCACATAAAAGGAATTTTTCCGATAAAATGATGGATTTCTTCCAGCGTATGTATAGTCCCATTATAGAAGCCGCCCTTCGCGCGAAACTTTTGGTACTTGGATTGGCAATAGGCTTATTTGTTATAACACTGGTAGTGTTTGCCAATATGGGTGGCGAATTTATCCCCCAATTGGATGAAGGGGATTTTGCTGTGGAAACCAGGGTTCCTGTGGGAAGTTCCGTTCAGCAGTTGATCGATGTTTCCCAAAAAGCGCAGACCATTTTATTGAAGGAATATCCAGACGAAGTAACACAAGTGGTCAATAAAATTGGTTCTGGGGAAATACCAACGGATCCTATGCCCATTGAGGCCGGCGATATGATGGTGATCCTGAGCCCGAAAGACGACTGGACAATTGCCGATGGTAGGGAAGGTTTGATAGCGGAAATGCAGGAATCTTTATCAGTTATTCCTAACGCTACCTTTAGTTTTCAACAACCCATACAGATGCGTTTTAATGAATTATTGACCGGGGCAAAACAAGATGTGGTACTGAAGATTTATGGGGAAGAATTGTCCACCCTTTCAGATTTGGCCAATGAAGTGGGACAGAAAATAAAATCTGTAGAAGGGGTCAACGATTTATATGTGGAGGAGATTACGGGTTTACCTCAAATCAAGATCAAATTAAACCGTGATAAAATTGCGCAATATGGCTTGAATGTGGCCGATATAAATAACGCCATTGAAACCGGTTTTGCCGGAAAATCGGCGGGAATGGTATTTGAAGGGGAAAGGCGTTTCGATCTCGTAGTACGTCTGCAAGAAGAAAGCCGTGGCGATATAACAGATGTTGAAAATCTATACATAGGTACTCCCGAAGGCCAACAAATCCCACTTAGTGAGGTTGCCAATGTATCCTTTGAGCCCGGCCCCGTCCAAATACAACGGGATAATGCAAAACGTCGGGTTATGGTTGGCTTTAATGTACGTGACAGGGATGTTCAAAGTATTATTGAGGACATCAAGCAGATTATGGCTACTAATGTTGATATGCCACCAGGTTATTATGTAACCTACGGCGGACAATTTCAGAACCTGAAAGAGGCCAATCAGCGATTAATGGTCGCACTACCTGTAGCTTTACTATTAATCTTAATACTGCTCTATTTTGCTTTTGGCTCTATAAAACAAAGTTTACTCATTTTTACGGCCATACCTTTATCTGCTATTGGTGGCGTGTTTGCGCTGCTTCTTCGTGGTATGCCATTTAGTATTTCGGCAGGGGTTGGTTTTATTGCCTTGTTTGGAATTGCTGTTTTAAATGGAATAGTGCTTATTGCAGAATTTAACAGGCTAAAAGAGGAAGGAATCACAGATACTTATGAACGTGTTCTTAAAGGTACACGCGTGAGGTTGAGACCGGTATTAATGACCGCTACCGTAGCTGCCCTTGGATTCTTGCCAATGGCATTGGCCACATCATCCGGTGCAGAGGTACAGCGGCCATTGGCCACGGTGGTAATAGGGGGGTTAATTACGGCTACAGCATTAACGCTTATTGTCCTACCGGTTCTCTACATCTATTTTACCGAAGGAAAGGTCAAATTCAATTTTAAGCGAAAGAAAATAGTCACCATTTTAATCGTGAGTGGCGGACTGTTTTTTCCGGCGATGCAGCTTCAAGCACAGGAAATTGATCAGGTGCAGGGGCGGAAACTTACTTTACAGCAGGCCATTGAAACTGCCCTTCAGAACAATAACCGTATTAAGATTGCGGAATATGACATAGATGTTGAAAAAACGGGAAAGTACGGTGCGATAACCATTCCTAAAACAGAATTTTCCTATTCAAGCGGAGAATTTAATACGCCCACGATAAAAGATAATCTGTATGGAGTTACACAGCGAATCAATTTCCCTACGGTTTACACAAGTCAGTTCAAATTGGCGAAAGCCAAGGTCAAAAGCAGTGAGCAACGAAAGGCCATAGCCGAAAATGAACTGATTGCAGACGTAAAATCTGCTTATTTAAGGTATGTGTTCTTAATGGAAAATAAACAATTGCTACAGCGTCAAGATAGCCTTTATAGCAATCTGGACAGATCAAGCTCAATGCGTTATAAAACTGGTGAATCTACAAAACTGGAAAGTGTGACCTCGGCAACACAATCGATGCAGATAAAAAACAAGCTTCAACAGAACGAGGCCGATATGAGAATTGCCAAAAAACGCTTACAGGTAGTCTTGAACACCAATGATAATATTAGTGTTGCTGATGCTGAACTGGTTCCCAGCGAGATTGATTTGGATATCGAAAGCCAATCCGTGGAGCAAAGCCCTCTGTACGTTTATTTAAAACAACAATTGGCCGTAAGGAAACGGGAGACCAATGTGGAAAGGAACAAAGTTTTACCGGATATTATGTTCGGTTATAACAGCCAAACCTTTATTGGGGATCAATTTATAAATGGTCAGGACATTCAATATGATAGTGGTGATCGGTTTTCCTATTTTCAAGTAGGTGTTTCCATCCCTATTTTTCCTGGGGGGCATCGTTCTAAGATAAATGCTGCAAAAATAGAAGAGGATATCGCCCAATCTAGAATTGAGTTGAACCAGACTCAATTAGAAGGGGAACTGCAAAGTTTGTTGCAGGAATATTATAAACTTCAGGGTACTTTAAATTACTATCAAAATGAAGCGCTGCCACAAGCGGAACTCATTATTGACAATTCTGAAAAGAGCTTTAAAAGCGGTAATGTTTCTTATGCCCAATACCTGCAAAACCTCACTTTGGCGAATAGTATTCAGACAGAATATTTAAATACACTTTATCAATATAACCAGTCCATCATAGTAATCGAAGCCTTATTGGGCTTGTAAAAATCAAGTGGTATCACTTTAAAATATAAAAAGATGAAAATTCAATTTAATACAAAAATTTCGCTGCTCATTTTATCCACCCTATTTATAGTGGCTTGCGGCAACAAGGATTCTGAAAAAATGGATTCTTCCAAAGAATCCTCTATGAAAGAGGAACAACCTGCTACCAACGGATCCAAACAAATCACTTTTACCAAAGATCAATACAATCTCGCCGGAATTGAAACCGGGGAGATCGAAATGAGAAATCTTAGCAATATCGTGAAGCTAAACGGTGTCGTTGATGTAGAGCCAAAAAGTATGGCCTCTGTATCTGCACCTTTGGGGGGATATTTAAAAACCGCCGGAAGACTGCCCGGTGAGGAGATTAAAAAAGGACAGGTGTTGGCTACGATTGAAAATCCTGAATTTATCCAAATCCAGCAGGATTATTTGGAAAGTTTAAGCAAGCTCCAATTTCTGGAAGAAGAATACAACAGACAAAAACAATTAAGGGAGGAAGACATCAATTCGGCAAAAATATTTCAACAGGTTTCTTCAGATTATAAAATAACACAAGGTCGGGTCAAGGCGTACGAACAACAACTTGCACTTGCCGGAATTAGTAGGAATTCCGTTAAAAACGGGAATATTTCCCGGACTGCCAACCTTTATTCCCCTATTACAGGTTTTGTAAAAACAAGCAATGTGAATATCGGCGATTATGTATCGCCACAAGATGTGCTTTTTGAGGTAGTTAATTTGGACGATATTCATTTGGCATTGAATGCCTTTGAAAAAAGTCTTGGAAAAATCGAAGTTGGCCAAACCGTTAAGTTTTCACTTGCCAATGAGAATATGTTTGACCGTACCGCCGAGGTTTTTTTAATTGGAAAAGCGACTGGCAACGACCGTATAACCCCGGTGCATTGCCATATCAACAAGGGGGATGAAAAAGGTCTTTTGCCCGGTATGTATGTGAAAGCTTGGATAGAAAGCGGTACAAATAAGCAAAAGGCCATTCCATCGGAAGCCCTTGTTCAATATGAGGGGAAAGATTTTGTAATCTTTCAAACCGAAAAATCTGACAATGGTTATACATTTAGATTGGAACAGGTTAAAAAAGGAATTGAGCAGGAAGGGTACACGGCCATAACTCTTGCTGAAAGTGCTGATGTCAACAGTTTTAAGCCTGTTACCAAAAATGCTTATTCCATCTTGTCCGCATTGCGAAATTCTGAAGAAGAATAGTTCCAATTAAAAAATAATTCCAGAAGATCAGAATGAAAATCGGCAAGGCTATATCCAAATTAACAGAACCCTTTCAGGCGTTACAAAACAAGTTGTTTGCAAAAGTATATCTCGCGCAGACCATCAGCTTGTTGGGTGATGCCTTTACTTGGGTCGGTTTGGCATTATTGGCCTATCAATTTGGGGAAGACAGGGCTGCGGTAATTTTGGCCACCGCCCTCACATTGAGGGTAACCGCCTTTATTATCTTTTCGCCTTTTGCAGGGGTGCTTGCCGACCGGATTGACCGAAAAAAGATTCTGTACACGACCCACTTTATTAGAATGGGTCTTGTTGCCTTGCTACCGTTCATTACCGCTGAATGGCAAATTTATGTTCTGGTATTTCTTATGAATGTTTTTAATGCCTTTTTTAGCCCCACCTACAGGTCTATTATTCCACAAATTGTAGATAAAAAACTATATCGGCAAGCTATCGGTTTATCGGCTGCCACGTATCAACTATTAGGGGTTTTAGGACCAGGATTGGCAGGTATACTTGCAGTCTGGTTGGGTGCTAGGGAAATATTCTTGGTCGATGCGGCAACATTTATTATCGCAGGGATTTTGCTCTTGACCCTTCCAAAAAGTTTTTTGAATGCCCCCAAGGAAGATGTCTCGAAGAAACACCCTACCACTTGGCAAGATGTTACCAAAGGGGCTAAGCTCTTGTTTCAAAACAAATACATACGTTTTGCCCTTTTCATAGAACTGGTGTCGGCGATGGCCGGAGCTTTTATTTTGGTAAATACCATAATTCTTGTAAAAGGCGGTTTAAGCCTAACCGATAGGGAATATGGTTTGATTATGGCTGCCTTCGGTATTGGCGCAACGGTGGCCGCCTTCGTTTCCGGGGCTATTGATAAAACTAAATCAAGGCAGGTTTCCTTAATAGTGGGAGCTTTAGTATTAGGCCTCGCAATTAGTGCCGCAAATTACCTAAATTTTTCTCTGCTATTTGTGTTTTGGATCATCGCAGGTTTGGGACAAAGTCTGGCAGAAATACCTTCGGAAACGCTTATCGGAGAAAATATCGCTGACGAAGAACAGGGCAAAGTATATGGTTCCCATTTTGCATTTTCACATCTGTGGTGGGCAATCGCTTATCCAATAGCTGGATTTTTGGGAACCAATTTCCCCGAAAAGGAATTTCTTTATGGTGGCATTATAACATTATCGCTGTTATTGGTCGTGTTTCTGTTGCTAAGGCCAAAAGAGAAGCCCATTATTAAAATCAATTTAAATTAAGAACATAGAATAATAAATTTTTTAATCACTAATATCAAAATCAATAAATTATGAAAAGAGTATTTTTTATTACAACAGTCGCATTGGCCTTATTGGCCTCTTGCAGGGAAGAACCAAAAAACAACACAGCACCAACAACGCAGGAGGAAATTAAAAAAGATAACAATGCAGAAATGCTTAGGACGCAGGATAGCATCCAAATGGCCCGCGAAAAAACAATGGATAGTTTAGAGCAGGTGAAATCTCACGGGCACGCCCATTAATAACCAGAATCCCATTTTAGCGCAATGGAAGATGGGATTTAATCAAGTTTACTATGAAAATAAAAAAAATAATATCCTTTTTGATATTGACCATCGTTTGCGCACTTTGTAGTACTGCATTTGCGCACGGTGTTGATGAAAACACACAAACGTTTCTATTGGGAAATAGCGGCGTGGCCTTTGGCCCATTTCTTTATATAGGAGCTAAACATATGATTACCGGCTATGACCATCTGTTATTTTTGGTCGGTGTCATTTTCTTTCTATATAAACCGAAAGAAGTACTCTTATATGTCAGTTTCTTTACAATTGGTCACAGTACCACTTTATTATTAGGTGTTTTAGCCGACATCAATATTAATGCGTATTTAATCGATGCGATTATAGCATTATCCATTGTATATAAGGGGTTTGATAATTTAGGCGGATTTAAGCGGTTCTTCGGCAAACAGCCCAATACCAAGGCAGCCGTTTTGATATTCGGGTTATTCCACGGTTTTGGTCTTGCAAGCAAATTACAAGAATTCAATTTTGATAGAGAAGGATTGTTTACCAACCTAATAGGCTTCAATATTGGTGTAGAAATAGGACAATTTATTGCTTTAGCAGTAGTGTTGATTCTTATAACCGTATGGAGAAGACAACGTAGTTTTATGAAATTTTCAACAATTACAAATACAGCTTTGATGGCCGCTGGGTTTTTATTGCTCGGCTTTCAATTAACAGGCTACTTTACATCTTAAAAAAAACAACTATGTCAGAAATGAATCATCCAGTATTGGAAAAAAGTAAAATTATAAAAGCAACCGTCATTTCACTAATTGTCGGTGTGCTACTATTGGTTGTAGCAGTATTACCAGCAGAATACGGAATGGATCCCACAGGTGCGGGAAAATTATTGGGATTCAGTAAGCTTTACGTGCCAGAAGCAGCAGGTACAAATACCTTAGGAGCTATGGTTCCAAGTGCATCGAACCCAACAATTAAATTGGAAAAGGCAGGTTCAGGGCCCAATGTGGAAAGACCCGCTGAGGCCGATAACCCACCTCCAACCACTCAATTAAAATCCCGTGAAGATGAAACAAAAGTAATTGTCCCGGCGGGAAAAGGAATTGAATTTAAAATAAATATGCTCAAATACGGGAAAATGAAATACGAATGGACTACCGCTAATGGTGAGGTTCTTTATTTCGATTTTCACGGTGAGGTCAAACAAGAAAAAGAAGTAAAGGAAGTTTACTTCGAAAGTTACACCATTGCCAATTCCAACAATATGGTGGGTACTTTTTTAGCCCCTTATGAAGGAAGACACGGATGGTTTTTTAGAAATACCAGTAATGAAGATGTTATAGTGAATTTTAGGCTGAAAGGTCAGTATGCATTATAATTTTAAGTCCTGCAATGGAAGGTCAATTTCTACAACCTAATAGAAATAGCCTTCCATTTAGCAGGCACAAATTATTATCTGTAAGTTTTAAAAATCAACCTTTTGAAAAATCCTATTTCCGAGGTAAATGTTGTGTTTACAGCCAATCATCAATGCAACCTTTTTACAAATAATAAAATGTAAATAATAAAAAAGATGTCTCAAGACCGACTTTACCACCGGACTGACTCGGCTTTACCAACAGTGCGACCGGACAAGGACAGAGACGACTGGCTATAAAGAACCTTTCGCTTCGCATTTTGTGAAAATTTCTGTCAGCGCACACTCGGCACATCCAGCTTTTTTCATCCCTTAAAGCCAACACAAAAAAAGGGGAAGAACCAAATCTTGCCAACGGTTCTACAGAATTAATTCTTTAATTTGGAATTATGAAACTGCTTATAATAGAAGATGAACCTGAAATGCTAAAAAGCCTTGAAGACTTTGCCATAGAGGAAGGGTTTACATGTGATACCGCAGGCAATTATTGGGAAGGTACTGAGCGTATTAATCTCTATGATTATGATTGTATTATCCTGGATATAAACCTGCCGGATGGTAGTGGGTTCGATCTACTTGAAGCTCTTCACAAAACAAATAAAACTGACGGGGTAATCATCCTTTCTGCCCGTGATTCCCTTGATGATAAAATAAAAGGCCTGGGATTGGGGGCGGATGATTACTTGACCAAGCCTTTCTACTTTTCCGAACTAAATGCCCGCATAAAAGCAATTATCAGAAGGAAACAATTTAAGACGAATAAATTGGTTCATTATTCGAACCTTATAATCGAACCGGATCAGTACATTGTTGGGGTCAACAAACTTGAAAGTGAGCTTTCTCTGACTAAAAAGGAATATGCCATACTCACCCACTTGATCAGTAATCACAAGCGGGTACTTACCAAAGTTTCATTGGCAGAATATATATGGGGCGATTATGTAGATGAGGCGCAGAGTTTTGATTTTTTATTCTCCCAAATTAAAAACCTGAAACGTAAATTAAAAAATGCCGGTGCTCAGGTGGAAATAAGTAATATTTATGGTGTTGGTTATCAAATTAAGTCTTTATGAAACTGCTTACCTACACCTCCCGCATTCAATTACTTTATTTCCTGATCCTGTTCGGGATTTTTTCAATATTATTTTACCTGGTACTAAATTGGAACGTACTTCAAAATGTGGATGAAGTGCTGTATAACCGCAAAGATAACCTGCTGGCTTATCTTGAAGTAAATCCTGAAGCTCCATTCAAAGGAGACAACCCGCTGGACGATTTTACCTTTTATACTGTTGAAGAAACTGTATTTCAGGAAAGTTACGAAAGCTACACCGACACCCTCATTTATGAGCCTGTTGATGATGAGTTTGATGAATACCGCAAGCTGACCACTTTTGCGAAATTACAGGGCAAACATTACCGGCTGGAAATTATAAAGCCTCACCTGGAGGCGGCAGAAATGATCGGTACAATTGCCATTACACTCGGAAGCTTATTTCTGGGGTTAGCATTGTCTTTTTATTTATCCCAACGTTTTATCTCCCGAAAAATATGGAAGCCGTTTTTTGAAATACTCGAAAAACTTCGGCTTTTTAGATTTGATAAACAGGAATTGCAGGAATTGCCATCTACCTATATAGATGAGTTCCGGATGCTGAATGAAGCCGTGAATGAGCTGACCCGGAAAAACAAAGAAGTATTTGAAAACCAAAAACAGTTTATTGGGGACGCTTCCCATGAGTTGCAAACACCCTTATCCATAATTCAGTCAAAACTGGAAGCACTTGTGGGCAAAACAATGTTGACGGAAGAACAAGCAGCCATTGTAGAAAGTATCATTGGCTCTACACAACGGCTAAAAAAACTGAACAAAACGCTCCTGCTGCTGTCCAAAATAGAAAATAGTCAGTTCCTGATGACGGACGAGGTTAACGTCAATGAAATAATCGACAGATCGCTGGAATATTATGACGAACAGCAGGAAATCTTGAATATTAAAGTGGAAATTGATATAAGCAATAGTGCTACTGCTCAAGGAAACGAGCTGCTTACCGAAATTCTCATCCAGAATTTGCTCAAAAATGCCTTTTTACATAATGTGAAAGATGGAAAAGTAAGCATAAAATTAGACAAGAACCAATTGGTTATTATTAATACCGGCAGTCAAAAAGGAATAAGTCAAGAAAAATTGTTCCAAAGATTCTGTAAATCTTCCAATAATCCAGAGTCGTGGGGCCTAGGGCTGTCCATTGCCTATAAAATTGCCGATAAAAGCAATTGGAAGTTAAAATACAATTATAAAGGTGATCAACACATATTCACTATATATTTTTGATTCTCCAAAATTTCTACAGATTTGCTGTTTACATTTGAATTAAATAAATGTTTAATCTTAAAATTTTATTATTATGGACACAAGTAAAAACCTATTTCGCATTTTGCTGCTCTCATTACTTTTTATAGGAGGCAGTATAGCCACAGCAACAGCTCAATCCGATATCAAGGAGCTAAGTGAAAAATCCATTGAGTTCTCTGAACTACCCAAAGCCGTACAGGATGCTTTTAAGAACTCGGAATACGCCGAATGGGAAATAGAGGAGGTGGAAAAGGTCGAGACCGATAAGGGCACTATGTATGAGCTTGAGGTTGAGAACGAAGATGAAACCTATTATGAACTCTATTTTAGTCTGGAAGGAAAATTAGTGCTCAAAAAAGAGAAAAGCCACAAAGATGGTGAAGATGGTGAAGATGATCATCGATAATGTTTCCCAAAGGATTTTGAACCTTTTATAGGAGCTGGGAAGTGCCGAGAAAAAAGAATGATTTTCGACTCGTGCATATCTCAGCTCTATTATAATCCATACCATCGGTATGGATTATTGGTAATCTCCTATTCACAGTCCTTACACTTCTGCAATGTGAAAATTATCAAAAACTTACGCAAACGGGGTTATTCCTATTTTAGTAATAGATGGATGGGAGCATGCTTACGATTTAAAGTACAAAAACAAAAGAGGGGATTTTGTCGATACAGTATTAGACATTATTAATTGGGATAATATAGCAGAACAATATAACGGTGCCATTATACTTCTATTGGAAAATTTAACTTTCAAAAAAGCCCTGAAAGTATGGGTAAAAGTAGCCTCCACAGTTTCGGAGGACCCGCCGGACAAATTGCAGTAGTGTATAAATACTGATAGAAGAAAAAAGTGGATCAGTGAAAACCACTTTTTACATGTACTGAACTATTGTATGTTGTTGCCAGGCCCGGAAGCGCAACAAGTGGACACCTATCTAACGTGGCTTTTGCACAAGACCAAAGGAGAGTCGGTTGCCGGAATTCTCTTTATTTCACCGGGATTTCATTAGCCTGAAATGCGCTTATTCTTACATGTTGCCTTATACCGTGACTGGTGTAAAAGTCGGTATGCAACATGTAAAATGGACAGAATAATGGCAAAAACGGTGGGTATTTAGCTGGTTTTCGCCCATTTTTGAACACAAATCATTTTTCGGATGCTGAAAAAACGTTCCAGAACAGGTAGAAATCAACCGATTTTTGGGCGATTTTGGATAAAAATAAGAGTTTTTTTGGACGCTTATAAAAAGTTTTTTCGACACGCGAAATAAGCCGCAAAATATTACAGATTTTCCCGTGCCGTTTTGTACCTGCGGGATTTTGGGCTAAATTCGGCAACTGTTCATAGCCCGAGACGTTGGAGGTTATATAAAAAAGCAAAAATTGAAATTATAACAAAAAGCAGAATTATGAAAAAATTATGGATTTATTTAGTAGCAATATCAGTAATTTCTTTTGGTTGCGAGCAATCTGCAAAGAAAGAAGGCTTAAAAGAATCGACTGAAAAACCTTCGAAAATTAATAAAGAATTAAAGGCGATTGATATTGAAACACTAAAATCGGTTCTTGGGATGGAAGGAAAAGAGCAAGATGGACAATTTAAGATTACAGTTCCTCAAAATGACTTGAATGTTATGGTCGATGGAATTAAAATTATTCCTCCTATGGGATTGGGCAGTTGGGTTGCATTCGCTCCAACCTCAGATCAACCTATGATTATGGGAGATATTGTTGTTACAGAAAAAGACCTAAAACCAGTACAACAAGAAGTAATAAATCAAGGATTAACAATCACAGGAATCCACAACCATTTTGCACGTATGGAACCCGATATATGGTATATGCATATAGGTGGTATGGGAGATGAAAAAAAATTAGCTGGAAGTGTCAAAGCGGTTTTTGATAAAATAACTGAAATTAGAAGTGCCGATCCATCAAGTGCAGCTGTTTCAACAGTACAAAATACTCTGGACACAAGGATGATAGATAGCATTTTGGGATATAGCGGCACTATGAATAACGGAGTGTATAAAACTACTATTGGACGACCTGATGTGAATTTAAAAGAACACGGTGCACCAGTTAGTACATTCATGGGCTTTAATATCTGGGCAAGCTGGCAAGGCACTAATGAAAAAGCTGCTGTGGCAGGTGATTTTGCTATGCTTGAAAATGAAGTGGAACCGGTAACTGATGTATTAATTGAAAATGGAATTGAAGTAGTTGCTCTCCATAACCATATGGTTCACGAAAATCCAAGAATTTTCTTTCTGCATTATTGGGGTGTGGGACCGGCAGAAAAATTGGCTAGAGGATTGAGAGAAGCATTAGACAAAACAGGCGTGGAAAATTAAAAATTTAAAAAAAATTTGAAAAATTCAAAGTTTCTGCATTAAATGAATTTTTGTGGTTGCGGACATGTAATCGCCCTGATATCCGCTATACGTGTGCCGAGAGTAACGAACGGCTGAAAATCGTTATGCAACTGTTTATAAGATGGTAAAACCGCCTGTGCTGAGCGCAGCCGAAGTGACCCACCGGTGCTGTCCTACAGGTGAGAGCATTAAACCACCATAAGGTGCTTTGGTAAAGAGCCAAGGTATCGAGCCTTATGGAAAAGGCCGTGCCAAGAGCGTGGTCAGGTATGGATAAAGGAGATGAATGAAAATGAACCTTTGATGAAGTGTCCAGAAAGTGCTACATTCTGTCAAAAGTGTTTGAAGTATGAAATAAAATTACAAGTCCTGCTGTTATCTGTTTACTGCCCGACGGCAGGCGTCATTTAGGAGGCATGACCAGTATTCGGGCTTATTTATGGAACTTGGGAACCTGTATATATCATTGATTCCTTCCCTGTCAAGGCCTGTCACAATATAAGGATAGAGACCACAATCAGCCAGATCAGCGCATTGATGCCAAGGCACATAAACGCTGTGACTGCTAATGGGTTTATCCTTAAATTGATCCTGTTCGTCATGGCAGTTCGATAAATGTATCCGATAATTGGAAACTTGAATTAATTAGGGTTCCCTCATTAAGTCCAACCGTACTCACAAAGTAGCCCTGGTCCCAAAATGGCTTAATTTCCTATATTTACTCATGACAAAAAATTAGGCATAGCCGTCAGAACATAACCACCTGCAAAGCAGGTGGATTTTCAAGGTGAACTAAACTAAAGTTACCACTGATTATCAGCGCATAGTATTCTTAATAAAAGATTAAAAAAAAAGTTAATATCAACTAAAACTCTCAAATTTTTGTAAATCTAACTTTTGAGCAACAAGCCTTTGTTGCCACTTTCTTCTATACTAACATTAATCTTTTTGAGGGCTTGGATGAAAACATCATCCCTTTTAAAGATTATACGCCGCCCTATCTCATACGGGGATGTGCAAGAATTAAACGAGACCTATTTAATTTGATTTTAAACAGTTCCCG
>NZ_JAVRHP010000075.1:0-15589 GCF_031846505.1 Autumnicola edwardsiae | reverse complement strand
AGGTGTGTTTCATGGTTTTCTAAATCGAACAACCAAAATTAAAGCATCTATTCTGAATTCATTAATCAAATTATTGGATTTTCTTTCGTTTTCTTTCGCATCCTGAAGGTTAGAAACCGAAAGAACAGCTAAAAAATGTAGATTTTCCGGCACACATTTCCAGGCCAATTAAGGGAAATAGAAAAAGCCCGAAAATCCGGGCTTTTCCTATATTATCTTGTTTTAGATATTACGCAGCAAATTCCCGACATGCTTTTTCACATTCTCTACAGGCTTTTGCACAGTCTTTACAATGCTGCGATTCATGCTTTTCACATTCTTCGGCACACTCCCTGCACACTTTCTCACAATAGGCCACAAGATCTCCCGAATTGGAATCTTTTATGGCTAATATTTGTACCAGTGCCGCACAGGCTTCTGCACAAACTTTGTCCAGCCGTATACAAGGGACCATCTTTTTCAAATTATCTTCATCCAGGCACGCATCTGAACAATAATTACAGTGATTAATACAGTTTCCTAACGCGTGAATCAATTTCTCGTTTCTCATAATACTTAATTTTTATTGGTTAATATATAATTTACGATTTCATAAATTGGCGGCCTCTTAAGCTTTTTATAATAACATCTTTATTTTCTATTAAAAAGGGAGAGCACCAAATAGTTTTACTTCCATAATCTCAGTAATACTGTTCCCAAAACCCCCACGCCAACTAAACCTAGTGCCTTCCTGTTCTCCACAAGTTTATCATACAAACTGTAGTTCTGTGCCTTTTCTGAAAATGAGCCGTAAGTTCCCTGATCCCCGGGCACAGGTTTCCAAAGATTGTTCTCCCTGTCTGGATCTTCGGGTTCACTCGTGAGTTGACCACTAATACCATTTTTAGCCATAAAATAATCCAGGTATTCTGGAACGAGTTTATTGCCCCAGATGGTCTTTACTGTTGAGAAGCCAACCATTCTAAGCCTCTGCCCCGTGTTGCAAACATCTACAATTGCCCGGGCGGCTACCTCTGGCTGAAAGATTTTTCCCATGGGCTTTGGCTTTTTGTCAAACCGGGATTTTACCCAGCCAAATTGGGTAGTGTCCATGGCTGGAAGGTGCACGATAGACAGGTTTACGTTTATATCGTCATGTAAAAGCTCTGCTCTTAGCGAATCAAAAAAGCCCTGAATAGCGTGTTTAGAACCGCAGTAAGCCGATTGCAGCGGAATCCCGCGGTAAGATAAAGCTGAACCTACGTGAATAATGCTTCCGGAGTCACGGGCTTTCATTCGTTTTAATGCGGAGAGTGTGCCATAAACCTGACCCAGGTAAGTGACCTCTGTTACCCTTTTGTACTCTTCAGGCTCCATATCTATTACTTTACTAAATACACTTACCATGGCATTGTTCACCCATACATCGATTGGCCCAATATTTTCTTCAGCAAAATTTGCCGCAGCTTCCACTTGCTCAGGGTTTGCCACGTCTGCCATATAAATCCAGGCCTGTCCACCGGCCTTTTCCACTTCTCTTTTTGCACCTTCAAGCCCGTCATTTCCTCTTGCCACCAGCAAGATCCTGGCACCTCTTTTCGCAAATTCTCTTGCGGTAGCTCTTCCAACCCCGCCGGAAGCTCCCGTAATCACGACTACTTCATTCTTACTACCCTTGCTCTCTTTTTTCATCTCTCTCATCCTCTTATTCATTATTTTTCTTGTTCTTCAATTTCAATTTTATGCACAAGAAAATCCGTTAACTTTTTCCACTGAAATTTCTGTACGCCTGCCCACCCGGCTTCAGCTACAATCGTATTTACAAACACGCGCTGCCCGGCCTTATGATCCTGGTTATTTATCCCTTCATTTTTTCCAATTTCGGAAGCTTTGATCTTCCTGTCCCTCATTTCTACCCTAAACGTACTGCTGGCTTCCTCAGCAAAAAAATGTTCGATCTCCTGTTCCTTATCACGTTCTTCAGGATCTTTACTGGGACTAACAGTAAACTCTGCCAGATTATCCTTTTCCTTAATATCTGTTACTAAGACCCAGTTCTCCGGAACGGGTCCCGGCAGCACTATTTTTATAAAATCGTACATTTCAGGCTTCTTCGATTTCTTTTTTGTTCCCGTAGCGCTGTACAAGGTGAAGGACGAAGAAATTCCCGGCATTCTTGTCCATTGATTTACATCAAAAAGTTTGCTGACAGATCTTTTAAATTCCTGCTTTGTCTCTTCCCGGGTAGAGAATTCATTTTCGCTGGAATAGGTTTTATCTTTGGTAGCCTCACCTTTCATTACCTTCTTCTCCCCTTTAAGCTTCTGAAAAAAATCTTTAATACCCATTTTTACAACTATTTATTCCTTTATTTCCTAACAATTATATGAATTGCTTTTCTTGCCATTACGGCAGCTCTGCTCTTCCTTTTCTTCCTCTTCCATCCTGATCATATCTGTAATTAGACCTGCCCAGGTGAAGTCTTTGGCTCCATAACCCTCTCCTGTAAACGGGTTGTAGTATTCCCTAAACCCGCTCTTTTCTATTAGTCTCCTTATACTTTTTATAAGCTTTTCAGATTCCTGTTTGTGTCCCTGTTTTATTAATAAACCATGTAGAAACCAGTTATTTACTATCCACGTGGGTCCTCTCCATATAAAAACAGATGCTGAAGGATCAAATGACGGATCATTTTTTGCCACTGATGGAATAGGAAACTCCGCATCAAATTCTTTACTGTCAAAAAAGTGAGTCTGAAGTACTCCTCTTTTTATTTCCTCCGGAATATCCTTTAAAACCACGGGATAAAAAATAGTGGGAGTAAGCACTTTAATCTGAATATTGTTCTTTCCGTGGAGATCATAAAATGCTTTATCTTCTTTATTGTACATCAACCCGAGGATAGCCGCAGTAACTTCCTCCTGAAGTAGTGAAAATTCTTCGGCTTCCGGATCTTCTAAAATTTTGCAAATATTTGCCATTGACTGTAGATTACAGGTGTAAATGGTATTGAAACCAACGTCTTTTACCAAAAAATAACCTTTTTCATAAATCCTGTCTAAATCATAGTTGTTCAGAAAATTTCGGACATCTACGTTTACCACCTTCAGCATCAAATCCCAGGCAGCCTTTTTGTTCTTTCTGCCCAAGACGACATCATAAGTTGGTTTCCAGTCCATTCCCGATTCAAAAGGGGATATTATCGTCAACAATCTATCCCCGTCAAAATCCCGGTTTTCTGCAAACCAGCGATAATATTTTTTAAGTTTGGGCAGCATTTTTTGAAGAAAAGCCTTGTCCCCGGTAGCCTCAAATATTCTCTCTACGGCCTGAGCCGCCATAGGAGGCTGCACCAGGGAGCTCATATGGCTTTTATAGAAGTTTTTATAATTAAATTTAGATTGAAAAAAATCGGTTAATCTGCCAGGTTTTAACCGGTCCCAGTAAATCATGTGACCCACAAAACCATTATCCTCTTGTTTAGAGAACAGGCTTAATATGTGCTCTTTTGCCATGTCATGTTCCCCTAGGGCGTTCAGAATAAAAACGTGAAAGCAGGTATCCCAAAAGAACTGATAGGGATACCTCTCAGGCGACGGTTTTGTATAATGGAAATCTGTCTTGCCGTCCCGCTGCTTCTTGATCATATTTTCATGTATGATCTTCCTGGTCTCTTTAAAAAGCATTTCGTTAGTCATGGACTTTCTTTTGTTATTTCACATATTTATCCCATAGTCCATAATTCTCTTTTTTGGGCCCGCGTGGAAAGGACAATACAATAATCAATAATCCAATTATCGTCCCGGTTATATTTAAGCCTATAGTCCCGTCTTTTACAATCCAGGGGCCAACAGCAATTGCAAGGCCCAACAGGATATTAAGATACCGGCCCCTGCGTACAATCTCACCCATACATATTACTGATACGACAACTATAAGCGAACCACTTAAATGAAAGATATTAGCTGCAGTGGTCTCTATCTCCACTCCAAACACTGCGGGACCAAACATTGCCGCAATTCCCAGTACGGTGGAAACTGCCAGGGTCCACGGCACACTCATCCCCCAAACCGATGCTTTAAAAACTTCGGCAGGTTTGTTTGGGAATTTCATTAATTTGGTAGTGCGGTTATCCATGTTTTCTTCAAAAGGTTTTCCACCCTTCCAAAAAACTTCCCACATATTATCTCCCCGGCGTTTTGCCTGTACCATGTGTTGTCCCATAGCCACTACTTCATCCAGTTCAAGCGGAATCATTGGCAGCATGATAGCCGCGGCAAGCAGGCAGAAGGTGCACCACTCGCCCACAATTACAGGTTGTGAGATCACTAAAAATATATGTACCAGCCCCAGTGGTATTACCAGGATCCCAAAGAAAGTGACCATCCACGGCATGGTTCGCCAGCGGGATGGGCTTCCCATCCAGCCCATCAGAAATTCGAAGGTATAAGCCAGTGCACCAAAAGCCCCGTCAGAAACCGGTAAAGAATGGGACATGTTGGAATTTAGAACTTTGATAGAACTCTCCCCAAAAAACGGATCCCATACAAAATCGCTGTAACCTAATTGAAAAGCTCCAAGGTATCTGGAAACCAGCCATCCAAAAAAGCCCAGCCCTATCATAATCCAACGCTGCGGCCAGCTGGAAGGATTATAGGTCCAGCCGGGGGGAACCTTGGAGCCCATTTTCATATAAGTGATCATATTCGGCATGCCCGGGATAAGAATGGTCAATGCAATTATGAGAGCACCAACAATAGTATCGTTCAGATAAATAAAGGAAGCGGGGGCCCAGAAAATTACCGGAGCAAAATTTAGCCATATCCCTACAAAACATGCAATCCAGAGGCTGATTGGCCGATTTGGGGTGAGCGAACGCCACCCAAAGAAAACCAGGAGCAAACCGGAAATAATGTCGCTCCACTCCATAAAACTAACACGCATGGCATCGGTAAGCCAAATGGAACGACCACCTGAAGGCTGAACAATATTTTTACCGTAATCGAAGGTAAATGGGGAAGAAAGCATCCAAATTCCGAGGAGGATAATGGTCCAGTAAATCCACAGGGTTTGCTTATGGTGCATGTGCAACATCTCCATCCTGTCCATTCCTCCGTCTTTATCTTTATCCTTAGAATCGTGATTTGACATTGGCCGGCTCACCCCTCTGGATGCCATTCCATGATCTCCATCTCCCATAATCTCAATTTTCAAGTACTAAACTTTCAATTAAACAACACTCAAAATGTGTTAAACTTAAAGTTAGTCTGAATTTATTACGGAGACCTTTAAAATTATGGTAAAACCTTACACTTTTAAGGGAAATTAAACAGCATCCAGGCTGTTGCGGGTATTTAGATGTTTGGCCTTATAAGAGGAAGGGCTAATTCCCGTGGCTTTTCTAAAACTGGTGGAAAGATAGGCCGCACTGGAATAACCCATTTCCAAAGCAATTTCAGAAATGCTGAGTTCGTCGTACTCGAGTAGCTCCTTTATCCGTTCAATTTTTATGGAATTCTGAAAACCCTGTATACTTTGTCCTTCACTTTTACTGAACAAGTTGGTAAGATAACTGTAATCGTAATGAAGGCGGTCACTTAATATATTAGAGAGGTTTAAATTCTTAAGACCCTCTTCATAAACCTGTTCAATTATTACAGATTTGATGCTGTTAATTATGCGCTCCGGTTTCTTCTGAAGCAGTTCAAATCCTACTTTTTTAAATTCCTTCTGAAGTTCGTGCAACTCCATATCTGTTAGCGGCCTGTCAAGAATGGCTTCACCAAGGGACACTTCACTAAAAGGAATTTCTAAACCTGAAAGAATTTCACGCACCGTAGTTTTACAACGGCCGCAAACCACATTTTTAATATGAATTGTAGTTTTTTCCAAAAGTTGTTTTTTTTTCGGAAATAATTGCCCGTCCGACATCAAAACCGGACAGGCAATTTCTTCTGAATTAGATATTCTTTAGTTCAAGGTCTGCTCCACTCTCCCGCATTTCAACATCTTATCCCCAAAATAAGGATTTCTTATTTCCTTAGAACTGGAAAACCAATAATCGCCCTGCCCTTCAAAAGCCATTGGGCAGTACTGTTTATAGATTTCTCCAGATGCCAAAGCCCCTTCCAAAACAGGCTGCATAGTCGCTGTTAATTCTGAAAAAGCTTCCCGCTGCTGGTTTACATCTTCGGTTTCAGCAATTTTTCGTGCCGGCTCCACCAGTTCCGATCCTTCAGAATCTTCCTCTAAAGTGCTTATCAAATTATCTGCAGCATCCTGAGCTTCCGAAGCATTGGTACGCACCAAAGCATCTTTAACTTCTATATAAGCATTAAAAATTTGTGCGGTAGCTTCTTCGGTGAATTCCGGAGAAGACTCCCTAGCCTCTTCATTTTGACCGGCCACAGTATCCTGGCGCATTTCATTTTGCATTGGCGGCGCCATCTCTTCATTTTCCTTATTTTCTCTACAGGAGGTTAAGGTTATACTTCCTGCGATCGCAGCAAAAAACATTGCATTTCTAAAAATTTTTTTCATGATTCTGTCATTTTTATATTTAAAGTTAATTGATTTCTTTGGAAACCTCACCACAAGTTAACATTGCTTCTCCATAATAAGGATTTCGAATTTCGCGGGAAAGGCTAAGCCAGTCAGCACCGCGGTCATTATCTGCCATTGGGCAGTGCTGGACAAATAGTTTTTGATTTACAGGCGGAAAAGTGGAAACAAAATTGATCATCACTTCAGAAAGTTCATCAAAATTACTCCGCATTCCTGAAATATCCCCGGCTGCAGCAACTGCTTTATTCCGGTTTTGTAACTGTTTTTTAAACTGTTCCATCGTATTCCTTACCTCCCCGGAAAATCTATCAAGATCGATATTTGCCACTTTTCGACCCAGGCTTATTGCGGCTTCCTTTGCAGCTTCAAAATCATCGTTCACCAACGCATCTTTTAACAGCAGATAATTTTCTATAACAGCTGCAGCCTCATTTCTGGCCTCTTCAGGCAGTTTAAAAGTCTCATTTAATACCTCCTGGTTAATATCTGGATTCATCATACTGGGTTTTCCCGCCAATTGCACGGCCGCATCTACAGTAAAAGTTCCGTTTACCACAATTTCATCCCCTTCCTGCAGTCCGTTTTCTATAACATAGCTATCACCCAAAGAAGGTCCCAAAGTAACTTCCTGTAATTTAAAACCTGCGCCATTTTCCAAATCTGATTTTATATAAACCAAAGAACGCTCTCCCGTCCACAATACTGCAGATTTTGGTACTACAATTTCTGCTGAAGTTTCCTCTCCCACCTGATTTTTAACTACTCCTGAAGCAAACATCCCCGGTTTTAACCTTCCGTTTTCATTATCAACCTCAACTCTCGCCATCGCCACGCGTGTACTGGAATCCAGCAAAGGATCGATAAATTCAATTTCTCCGGTAAAAGTCTCGCCGGGAATCGACCTGATGGTATATTCTACCGTACTTCCTTCTTCTATCCAGCCGAGTTCGCTCTCATAAAGATCAAAAACCACCCAAACTTCCTCAAGATTGGAAATTTCATACACCGGCATTCCCTGCTCCAGGTAGTCGCCCTGGTCGGCAATTTTTTCAGAAACAATTCCGCTCACATCAGCCGTTATTGGAAATCGCTGGTTTGCTTGCCCGGAACTTAAGATCTGCTGAATCTGGTTTTCTCCAATTTTCCAGTTTCTCAATTTCTGTTTTGCAGCTTCAAAAAGTTCCGGCTGACTTTCTTTAATTTCCTGTGCCTGCAGCAGTTCTTCCTGCGCAGTGACCAATTGTGGCGAATAAACCGTTGCCAGCGTCTGCCCCCGGCTCACACTTTCGCCGGTAAAGTTTACCCGCAACTGCTCTATTCTTCCGGGAATATGCGTGGCCTGGGTGTAAGTATTCCGTTCATCTACCACCACTTTTCCGTTTAAACGGACTTCCTTTTGGGCATTTCCGCTACCCACTATCATTGTCCTTACATTGGCAAGTTTTAGCGCATTTTCACTCATCCTGTAAACCGACGGATCTCCGCTCGCGCTTTCTTCGGAAACGGGAATAAGATCCATTCCGCAAATTGGGCAATCGCCAGGCTCCTCTTGCCGAATCTGGGGGTGCATTGAGCAGGTCCAGATTTCATTTTCTTCCATCGCTTCATGATCATGTTGAGGTGATGCTTCAGTAACGTCTGAAGGTTTTAGAAGCCAGCCAACAAGACCGCCAATAAGCAAAGTCGCCAAAATGATTACAATATTTTTCCTGTTTTTCATTAGTCCCTATTTTTGTTAATAAAGAAGTAATCCAGCTTCGCATTGGCCACAAAAGCATCTTTTAGTGCTTCTATTTTCTGAAGCTGAAGCATTAGAATATCCTGGTTCATTTGCAAGACTTCCTCGAAATCACCGGTCGCATTACTAAAAGCCGATATTTGCAATTTATTGGCCTGCTCAGAACTTTCCAGCTGCCGGTCGTAAAGCGCAATTAACTGCTGTGATTTATTCAGTTTATAGCGCGTCATCTCCAGTTCGCTCTTCATTTTATTAATTTTCGCCTGCTTATTTTGCTGAACTGCTGTTTCCATAAGTTCGGCTTCTTTTTGTGCCGCTCTGTATTTTTTTCTGAAGATCGGCAGGCTCACCGAAAGCATCGGCATGATCGCGTCCTGCCCGTTATCTACCGGATTTGCATCTGTTCTTTCTGAAATTACCGAGTAATCCACCCCAATTCCAATTTGCGGAAGTCCGTTTTTTCTCGCCACCACCTGCTGACTCTCATAAGCTTCAGCCTGGCGGTTAAACTGAATGATCGCAGGATGTTCTTCAAAATTCTGCTCCTCCTGAAGCGAAATTTCAGCATCATAAAGTGGCTGCTGAATTGTTAAGGTGTCCGCAACAACAATCTTTGCATTTCCGGTACGGTTTATCAGGAAATTGAATTGCTTTTTCCTGGTTTGCAGTTCCTCTTCCAGCAACAGAATTTCGGTAAGTACCTGCTCCCGCTCAATATCTATTTTCACGACATTCACCATTGGAGCGCTCCCGGCCTCAAACTTCCGAAGCGCCAGTTGGCGGTAAGAATCTAGGATTTCCAGGTTTTCACGCTTCACCTGAATGGTGGCCGATATTTGGTAAATTTCGGCATAGGCCGATTTTACATCGTAAAAAAGATTCCCCCGCACATCCAGGTATTCCTGAAATTTTGCTTCAGCCATTAAATCGGCCGCTGTTGCTTTCGCTTTTAACGTTCCAAACCACGGAAACATCTGCATTAGCGAAAAACGCGCTTCCTGTGCTCCTAACCGGGTTTCTACCATTCTTCCAAACGCACTCACGGTAAATGTAGGATCTGGTAGACTGGAAACCTGCGGCGACTGCTGCAAAGCTGCTTCAAAAGCCGTGTAAGCAGCCTGCACTTCGGGATTATTATCTGCAGCAATTTGGAGATAATTGTCCAAATCCTGGGCGTATCCCCCCAGCCCCCAAAGAAAAAAAAGGAAAAAGCCCCCTAACCCCCGGAGGGGGGATTTAAATTTTATAAAGAATAATTTCATAAATGATTTCATAATAATTTTTAATTATTGGGAACCTGGTTGTCCTCCCCCTTCGGGGGAGTTAGAGGGGGCTCTGGGGAGGGGCTTCTTTCCCGCCAATACGCCTGTAAAACCGGCACCACGAAAATTGTCATGATCTGGATCAGCATTCCGCCCACTATCGGTATCGCCATTGGCACCATAATATCGGAACCTTTTCCTGTGGAAGTTAACACCGGAAATAACGCAATTATCGTCACCGCAGTAGTCATCATTGCCGGCCTTACCCGTTTTTTACCGGCTTCCATTACCGCATCCCTAACTTCCCGAACCGTTTTAGGTTTTCTTTCTTCAAAAACCTGGTGGATATAAGTCCCCATTAAAACACCATCGTCTGTTGCAATTCCGAAGAGGGCGATAAATCCTACCCAAACTGCGACACTAAGATTAACTGTTCCCATTTGAAACAAATCTCTCATATTCATCCCCGAAACCGCAAAATCCATAAACCATTCCTGTCCGTAAAGCCAGATCATGATAAAACCGCCCGCAAAAGCCACAAAAACTCCTGAGAAATGAATGGTGGAGGCGATCACTGTTTTAAACTGAAAATACAGCAACAGGAAAATAATTATTAAACAAATGGGTATCAGAATAGAAAGACGTTTTACCGCACGTACCTGGTTTTCATAATTTCCCGAGAACTTGTAGCTAATTCCTGCAGGAACCACCAGTTCACCTGCATCTATTTTCTCCTGAATATACGCCTGCGCATCATTCACCACATCTACCTCTGCGTAATTCTCCCGCTTATCAAACAGCACATAACCGGTCAAAAAAGTGTCTTCACTTTTTATCATTTGCGGGCCACGCTCGTAATTTAGATCGGCAAGTTCTCCTAACGGAATCTGCGCTCCGGAATTTGTTGGCACCAGGATCCTTTTTATAGCTTCGGGATCGTCCCGAAGTTCCCGCGGATACCTCACCCTAACCGGAAAACGTTCCCGTCCTTCTACAGTAGAGGTAATTTCCATTCCGCCAATTGCGGTTTCTATCGTCTGCTGAACATCTTCTATACTCAATCCATACCTCGCGATGGCATTTCGGTCTATGTCTATCTCCAGATAAGGTTTCCCAACAACCCGGTCTGCAAAAACAGCCTCAGATTTAACTGAAGGGACTTCTTTTAACAACTGTTCCAGCTGAATTCCGAATTCCTGGATACTTTGCAGCTCGGGTCCGTATACTTTTATTCCCATAGGAGCCCGCATCCCGGTTTGCAACATCACCAGCCTTGTTTCTATAGGCTGAAGTTTTGGTGCTGAGGTAACTCCCGGCAGATTCGTCCTCTGTACAATTTCGTCCCAGATATCATCGGGATTTTGGATGTGTTCTCGCCAATTCCGGTAATACTTTCCGTCTTCATCTGCAACAAGCTGCTCCGCTGAAATATTTTGTTGAATTCCTTCCGCATTTGTTACAGAATCCCCAGACTTTAGGATAAACCTGTCATCTTCGTCTACCTTAAAAGCCATTAGTTTACCTTCTTCAGAAAGCATAAATTCCGGCTTATAGTTGATGATATTTTCAAACATAGAAATAGGCGCGGGATCCAAGGCACTTTCCACTCTTCCCATTTTTCCCACAGCCACTTCAACTTCAGGAATCGACGCAACAGCAATATCCAGTTGGCGCACGGTATTTTGGGTTTCTTCTATTCCCGCATGTGGCATCGTGGTAGGCATCAGTAAATAACTCCCTTCATTTAAAGAAGGCATAAATTCTTTTCCCACGCCGGGAAAGGTATGTGCGAGACCAGACCAGACGCTTGTTTTTCTCACGTCCCAACCCGTTTTTTCGAGTCCGTTAGCTACAAAACCAAACAAATTAGGAAAGCCAAACCAGATCATTATTCCGAAGAAAATAGTGATAAGCGGCAAAAGCAGAAATTTGCCTTTATTGACCAGGCACCAGGTGAGAATCGGTTCGTAATACCGAACCACCGCCATTAAAAACAGCAGTGTGAGCGCCAGTAAAATGATGACAAAAATGTAATTTGTAAATAAAGAATTCTGAAAACCAAGCGGCATCCATTCTTCCGAAAGGAAAAGTACCGTTACCGCCACAATGATCCCGAGGATAATATTCTCTGAATATTTGCCCAATAATTGGGGTTTTTGAGCATCGACTATTTTGAGGATCCCGATAAGCGTAAGTGCCAGCGGAAGCCAGAATTCAAAAATGATTGCCAGTATAATTCCTGAAACAATCAGAATAATGTTCCAGATTCTCTGAGTCCGCTTTCGATCTATTTTAAAGTTGAAGGCAAAGTAGGAAAGCATCGGTAAAATCAATATTCCTACTACAAAAGCTGCGGCAATGGCGAAAGTTTTGGTAAACGCCAGCGGCCGGAAAAGTTTTCCTTCAGCATTTTCCATAAAGAAAACCGGAAGAAAACTCACTACGGTAGTCGCCAAAGCAGTGGTCACCGCCGGTGCAACTTCTATGGTCGCTTTATGAATAATTCCCAGCAGTTTATTTCCGGTCGCATTTTTATTTTCTGGAAATTCCAGGTGCCGGATAGTATTCTCAACAAAGACAATCCCAACATCCACCATGACCCCGATTGCAATTGCAATACCGGAAAGCGCCACCACGTTGGCGTCTACATTAAAATACCGCATCACAATAAACGTCATTAATACCGCGACCGGCAACAGACTGGAAATTAAAAACGACGCTCTTAAATTGAGCACTAGTACAATTATTACAATTATGCTGATTAAGATTTCGTGAGAAAGTGCAGTTTCCAAGGTACCAATGGTTTCGTTGATCAACTGCATACGATCATAAAAAGGCACAATGGTAAGCTGACTCTCGGTTCCATCGGCCAGCGTTTTTGTGGGTAAGCCTGATGAAATTTCTGCAATTTTCTCTTTAGTATTCTTAATTACCTGCAGCGGATTTGACCCGTAACGGGCAACCACCACTCCGCCAACAACTTCGGCGCCTCCCTTATCCAGTAACCCGCGGCGTTGTGCAGGCCCCAGATGAACTTCTGCGATATCACGGATTAAGATCGGAGTATTTTCATTTTCTGAAACAACCGTGTTTTCTATATCTTCAATAGATTCTATATAACCCAGACCGCGAACAAGATATTCCACCTTGTTCACTTCCATTGTTTTTGCACCTACATCGCGATTGGAATTTTGGACCGCCATCATCACCTGGTCTATGCCGATGTTGTATGCTTTTAAAGCATCGGGATTAACATCTATCTGATATTCCTGAACGTAGCCACCAACTGAAGCAACTTCGGAAACACCTTGAGTTCCGCTTAGGCCAAGTTTTACATAATAATCCTGAATTCTCCTTAGTTCGTGAAGATCCCAGCCTCCGGTAACATTCCCATCAGGATCGCGGCCCTCGAGGGTGTACCAAAAAACCTGCCCCAAAGCAGTAGCATCTGGACCCAACGCCGGTTGTGCATCTGGAGGCAGTAAGCCTGCGGGAAGCGAATTCAGTTTTTCCAGGACACGGGATCGTGACCAGTAAAATTCCACATCTTCTTCAAAAATTATGTAGATGCTGGAAAACCCAAACATGGAAGAACTCCGAATGGATTTTACTCCGGGAATTCCGAGCAAGGAGGTGGTAAGCGGATAGGTGATCTGGTCCTCAATATCCTGCGGGGAACGGCCGGGCCAGTCTGTAAAAACGATCTGCTGATTTTCACCAATATCGGGGATAGCATCTACAGGAACAGGATCGTTAGGTAAAAACCCGGTGCTCCAGTTAAATGGAGCCGTTACGATTCCCCATCCTACTAAAAACAGGAGCAGGATCACGGCGACCAGCCGGTTGTACAGGAAATATTTTATAACTTTACTGAACATTCTTTTGATAATTTAAAGATGAAATGCTTCAGAAAAATCCGGAAGGAGATTTCTGAAAAAGGTGTAACTATGCCTTTAGAGAAAGCTTAGCCTACCAAATAAAACATCTCTAAATATCAAATAAGAAAAACGCTGTCTACCAGATGTATATCTGTGACCAGCAAAGGCGGGGAATAATCTTTAAACGGAATTACCTGTTCCGGAAGTCCTTCGAACAGGTTGATGTAAGTCCAGGTAAATGTGGTTAAAAACAGCTGTTGATCCAGATCGAAAGACTGGAAATTATGTTTTAGCTCATCCTGACCTTCTACAGCTACTTTTTCGTTACTGCAACAAGAATCCTCCTCAATAGTATCTTTAGAAGACATCATTTCCATCCCGCAGGTTTCAGCTTTGGCCAAAATTGCAGTGTCTACCAATATGCTTCCGCAGAAATGTTTATCTACCGTAAAAGATACGGTAGAAAACAGCACTACAAAAGCCATTACTATGGAAATACTATTATAAAGTGAGTTTTTCATCAGCTACAAAAATACAACTTTTTTAATAATCAGCAGATTACAAAAATATAAGAAGACAAAAATACGACAGAATTGAATACGCTGCTTTAGGTATTTTTAGAAAAACTTTCAATTTCACCGGAATTCCTGTTCCTGAGACGGTAATAATAAAAAGCAGGAAGTAAAATCAGGATAAAGACGGGATGTATTAAAAACCTTCTTACATAGAAGAGGGCGAGAAAATGCTCATTTTCGATATTCAGCAGTAAATAAATAAAGATGCTTCCTGCCAGGATAAAAAGGATACCGTATAGCAGGGCACTAAATTTTAGAATATTTTTATCGAGAAAAGCAACATAGATAATGGCAAGGGAGATCGTGGTATTGACGGTAAAACGCAAAAAAACATTCAGCACCAAAGGCCAGAAATCAAATTTTGGAATCTGGCTGTGCAGGTAATCCCGCTGGTAAAAATGGATTAGAGGGTCATAAAAAAGCTCATTTTCGAAATACCGCACCATTACCAGTAGAACTACAAGTACAGAAATCCCTGTTATTTTTCTTTTTTGCTTCATTTTTTTACTGATTTAGAAAAAAGCTGCACCCAAAGCACCCAGAGAATAAAGACTGTCCCATAGATTATAAGCGGAAAAACGATGCTGTGCAAGAATGACGAATACTGCGGATATTCATAAAGTCCAATCGCCAAAATGGCAATTCTTATAATATTCATCGCATAAATAATTACCGAGCCCGCCAGGATGTATAGCAGAGTAGCTTTAAGCTTTCCGAAGAAAGACAGGATAAAAGCAGTAAAGAGGATAATAATACTAACCGAGTTACAACCTTCCACTATCCTGGCCAGGTAATTTTCGTTCACAAAAAGTTTCATAGAGGGCTCTGTTTGATGCGGAATTACCGTAGCATTGTAGCCAAAGGAACTGATAAGCGCCTCACTTTGCACGCCAACAATATGAGTTAGAAAATCGGGAAAATAGACTTCAGATTTGAAAAAAATAAGGTAGGCATTGTAGAACATCGAAAAGACAAAGTAGCTCCCCAGGAACATAAAAATGAAGCGAAGTACCGAACTGTATTTTCGAAATAGCTGAAGCAAAAAGTCTAACGTTTTAACAAATTTATACAAATACTAAAGCTTGCCGACTATAAAAAAGTAAATACTTTTGCATAAAATATTAAGCTATGTCATTTAAAAAATTAAAATCCCAGGTTGAAGAAATAATTGGAGGAGGAACTTCTGTAGAAGGCCGGCTTACCGCCATTTGTGAACTCTTGCAGGAGAATGTAGATTATTACGACTGGGTTGGCTTTTACTTTAAGAATGGCAATAAGGAAGAATTGAAATTACATTCTTTTGCCGGAGAACCTACAGATCACACTATTATTCCCTTTGGGAAGGGGATTTGTGGGCAGGTTGCTGTTTCCAATGAAAATTTTGTGGTGCCAGATGTAAAAGCACAGGATAATTATATTGCCTGCAGCATAAATGTAAAGGCCGAAATCGTGGTTCCGTTATTTGTAGATGGCGAAAATATTGGTCAAATTGATATCGATTCCCACACTGCCGATCCTTTTTCTAAAGAAGATGAAGAATTTTTAGAGTGGGTGAATAAGAAAGTAGCAAGAATTGTAGGATAGATAGTTTGG